>DATIRG010000334.1:0-4224 GCA_035470005.1 Lutibacter sp.
CGGCAGTGGCAACAGCCATTTCACGACTTTGGCCTGAAAAATATGTGTTCACCTACCAAGGCGACGGCGATTTGGCCGCTATTGGAACTGCTGAAACCATTCACGCCTGCAACAGGGGCGAAAACATTGTGATCATTTTTGTGAACAATGGTATTTACGGAATGACCGGCGGACAAATGGCGCCAACAACTTTGGCAGGAATGAAATCTTCCACATCACCTTACGGAAGAGACATTGAAACCATGGGTTCTCCCTTAAAAATAACAGAATTAATTGCCAATCTACCGGGTGTTTATTACGTATCCCGTCACGCAGTTCATACGCACAAACACGCACGTAAAGCCAAAAAAGCGATTCAAAAAGCATTTGAAAATACCCGATTGGGAAAAGGACTTTCATTTGTTGAAATTGTGTCTAACTGCAACTCAGGTTGGAAAATGAACCCAAATGAGTCAAATATTTGGATGGAAGAAAATATGTTTCCATACTTTCCGCTTGGTGATATAAAAGTTGATGGTATCTTAAAAAAATAAAACAATGACAGAAGAAATTATTATCGCAGGTTTTGGTGGACAAGGAGTGCTATCAATGGGGAAAATATTGGCCTATTCTGGCATCATGCAAAATCAGGAAGTAAGCTGGATGCCTTCTTACGGACCTGAAATGCGCGGAGGAACCGCCAACGTTACCGTAATTTTAAGTGATGAAAGAATTAGTTCACCTTACTTAAAAATAGTGGATACCGCCATCATTTTAAACCAGCAATCGATGGATAAATTTGAGGAATCCGTAAAACCGGGAGGCGTTTTAATTTACGATCCAAACGGAATTACTGCGCATCCGACGAGAACAGATATCAAAATTTACCAGATTGAAGGCACCAGATTGTCTTCTGAAATGGGAAATAAGAAAATTTTTAATATGGTTATTTTAGGCGGTTATTTAAAAGTAAAACCCGTTGTTCAATTGGAAAATGTGATTGAAGGTCTAAAGAAATCAATCTCTGAACGTTACCATAATTTAATTCCGCTAAATGTGGAAGCCATTACCATTGGAATGAACAATATCGTTCCTTATAAAGTGGAAGCACCCGTGTTTCAAAATTAGTTTTTAGTTGTTCTTTGTTTCAGAATTCGGTTATTTTGTGTAATATTATACAAAATAACCGATTTTTTTATGGCAACAATTTTAGTAACCGGCGGCACCGGATTTATAGGAAGCGCACTTTGTGATTTATTACGTGAAAAAGGCCACACAGCATTCATTTTAAGCCGAACAAAAACCGACAATCCCAACACCTTTTACTGGAATTTATCGGAGCATTATATTGATCCTGAAGCTATTATTAAAGCCGATTATATCATTCATTTGGCCGGTGAAGGTATTGCCGACAAACGCTGGACCAAAGAAAGAAAACACCTTTTGATAAGCAGCCGGGTAGATTCGGCCAATCTTTTGTTTGAAAAAGTGAAAGAACTAAATCCAAATTTAAAAGGATTTATTTCCGCTTCAGGAATTGGCTATTACGGTGCCATAACATCCGAAAAAATTTACAACGAAAATGATGCCGCCGGACGTGATTTTGTAAGTGCCATTTGCAAAGTTTGGGAAAAAGCCGCAAATCAATTTAATAAAATAAACATAAGAACCGTCATTTTAAGAACCGGCATTGTGCTTTCCAAAGAAGGCGGCGCATTGGAAAAATTAAGTCAGCCCATAAAATTGGGCGTTGGCGCTGCACTTGGAAGCGGCGAACAATATATTCCCTGGATTCACCTCGAAGATTTATGCAATATGTATCTTTATGCTATTGAAAATGAAGAAATTAAAGGGGTTTACAATGCCGTTGCGCCAGAACATATCACCAATAAATCGCTTACAAAAATCATCGCCAATAAACTTAAAAAGCCATTATGGCTGCCAAATATTCCCGCTTTTGTGATGAAATTGATCTTGGGAAAAATGGCCACAATCATCTTGGAAGGAAGCCGTGTTTCATCTGAAAAAATAATGGCGACAGGTTTTAAATTCAACTATCCGATTGTTAAAGAAGCGCTGTAAAAAACTAACCGAAAAAAGCCAATTATTCACCAAAATATGTAATTTATTCATAATAAAACTCCATTTGTTTTGGTAAGTCATTTTTTTTTTTTTAAATTCACCAAGAGAAAAATTAAAAACCAAGCAATAAATTGCTAAATTGAAAATACAATTGCTATAATTTCTCCCAAAAAAACATTTTATACAAAAGATAATAACCGACGCAAATTTGCATTGGCTAATATTACTGTTGATATTATTTTAATTGCGATTCCTGCTAAACAGGAATAACATAATTATTTTATATTTTTAAAAGTAAACATTTGCTGAGCGAAGACAAAGTGAAAATCCTCTGTTTGTAAATTTTAAGAACAAAATACGCGAATACCATGTTTAACTTAAAACCAGTATCTATGAAATAGACCCAATAACAAACAGAGGAAGTGCTGCAAAAGTAATACACCTCGCCGGATTCACAAAACAATAAAGCGCAATTATGCGCTATTGAATAATTTAAATTTTATTAAAATGAAAAAAATAATTTTAGGAATGATGCTTGTTTTTGCAATGGTAAGTGTTACCTCTGCAAATACAAATGAAGAAAATCTTGAAAACAAACCTTCTTCAGTCGAACAAGAACAACCAGCAGACTGCTGGGCAGGAGCTAACGCAGCAGAAATATATTCTTGCGGTTCTATAGGATGCAATTTTGACCTTTGGGCGGCAGTATATTCTGCTTGTTCAGGGCAATAAAATAATTATAAATAAAGCCTAGAACACAATATAGATTATTTCAAAAGTTGTTTTGGGCTTTATAATTAAGATTAAAAAAAATTAAAATAATGAAAAAATTGAAATTTATATTTTATAGTATTTTATGCCTTATTTCACAAACGATTCACTCACAAATAAACACTATCTGTGTTTATAAAATTTCACCTATAGAGCATAATTATATTATTACAAATGCTGATGATGATGTGACAAAAAATACAAAAAAAATGTTACTGAATGCTTTTGATATTGCAAAAGATTTGGATTATATCCTAAAATTTAATCAAATTGAAAGCACTTCACAAATTGATGAGAGCCTAGTAAATGAAGGAATTAAAAACAATTATCTATATCCTGTTGCTAAGTCGTTAATAGGAAAAGGGATTTATTACCAAAGCAGAAAAGAAAAAATTGTTTTGCGCCAAGCTGAAATTTTGGGTCCACTCTTTATTATTAAAGATGTTCTAATAAACAATTGGAAAATAACCAATGAACAAAAAAAAATTGGAGATTATTTGTGTTTTAAGGCTTTTAAAAATTGTGACACATGCAGTAAAATTGAAGAGGTATGGTTTACTCCTGACATTCCTGTGCCTTTTGGACCATTAGGATATGGAGGTTTACCAGGTTTAATTGTATAAATTAAAAACAAAGGTTCAATTCTGAAATTAAAAGAAATTAAATACACGAAAAAAGATTTAAAGATTGTAAGACCAATTAAAGGAAAAGAAATAACAATTGATGAATATAATGAAATGACTAATGGTTTTCGAACAAATGCAAAAAAAATGAGCAACTAGCAATGATTTTATGATGATTTTATCTTTTTTAAAAGAAAATAGTATAAAATCAATGTTTGAATTAAAAAAGGATTTAAAATTAATGGATACTAAAAATAATATTTTTATAACTATATTTTGCTTTTTCTTTTTAGTTATGAATGCCCAAACCATCACCTTAAAAGGTTCTGTAAAAGACAGTTTACAAAATCCTTTGGCTTATACCAATGTCATCGCCAAACCACAGGATGCCGCAAAAAATTTAAAATTTGCCATTACAGATGATGACGGTTATTACAAACTAGAACTTACCAAAGGCGGCAGCTATACGCTTTCCGTGAGTTATTTGGGGTATAAAACAGTTAATTTTGATTTTGTAGCCAATGAGAATTCACAAAAAAACCTAATTTTAATTGATGCGCCAAACCAATTAAAAGAAGTGCTTATTGAGTTACCGGTTAGCGAAAAAGAAGACACCATCACCTACAATACCGATAAATTTGTAACCGGCGATGAGCGCAAACTCAAAAACGTATTAAAAAAATTGCCCGGCGTTGAAGTTGATAAAAATGGCAGTGTTACGGTACAAGGCAAAAAGGTAACAACGCTATTGGTGGAAGGTAAAAAGTTC
>DATIRG010000335.1:0-11124 GCA_035470005.1 Lutibacter sp.
AGAAAATATTGGCGCATTGGTTTCAAATTGTTCCTGTCCGTTTACATACACAATATAAGGCGCAGTTCCTTTTTCAATTTCTACGGAAGCTTTGCCTGAAACAACACTCGATTTTCCTGAAACTGTTGTTCCTGCAGCAACTGTAACTGCATAACATTGCTGGTAGGTTTGTCCCACAACGCCAATACAGAAATTATAGGTTCCCGGAGGTAAATTTGCAGAGGTTGAAGTTGTAGTTGTAAAATTTAATGCAACATTATTAATTGTTGCAGTATAGTTTAAAGCAGCCACTGCCGTAATTTTAATTTGTCCGTTGTTTTTCCCTGGACAGGTTTCGCTGATGACTTCCAACGTAAAATTGTTTGCCGGTAAGGTGAATATTGGGCAACCAGTGCTGTCTACATTTGTTTCGGTTAATGTGTTCGGACATAAATCTATGGTATCAGCAACACCGTCACCGTCACTATCATCCGCAGCCGTTCCACCTCTTGGATCCAATAATTTTACTGTGGAATACAATTTGTATTCACCTGGATTTAATGTAATTGCTGTTGAAGTATTGGTGATGGTTTTTTCTTCACCCGTAAAATATTCATACCAGGTGCCTGTTTTTGAAAACTGGACAGTGATTGTTTTTGAAGTAATGTCAAAATTTCCTGCCAAAGCAACATCCATACTCGTGTGTTTTAACAGGATGGATTTTGTTAAAGTTCCCACATTCAAAGTAAAATCGGTGGTGTTAAAAACAGGCTGGTTCTTTTTAAATGCGGCCAGCGTGGCCCAAGTATTGTATATCTGTTTTCTGTTGGCATTGTCAAAATACTCCCAATGAATTGGTTTTTTTGACAATCTGCAATCATTGCTTACAGTGCCGTCTGAACAAGTATTGATGGAAAAACCATAACCCAATTCGCCAAATTGCCAGACCATTTTTGGTCCGGGAATGGTAAAAAAGAACATTCCGGCAAGTTCCTGTCTGGACAGCGCAGTGTTTAAATTCTTAACATTGTAGGTGGCATTGCTGTTTCCAAATTGAAGGTTTTTATACATCAAACGTTCTTCATCATGGCTTTCCATATAGCCAACTAAATTTGGCTGACTCCAGCCTCTTTGTTTGTATGAAATTCCACTGATATTGGCATCAGTTGTAAAACCCATGGTATTTTGGTTGTAGCTGTTATTCATATTTCCCCACAGCATAATGCCATAGTTTGCCAATACTGTTTCTTCTGAATTGTCAGACAAATGTTCAAAAATTACATAGGGTTTGCTGGTCGGATTGTTGCTCCAAACGTGGTCTGCATAACCTTTTAAGATGGTAATCCTTGAAGCGTCATAAGCACTGGCCCAATTGTCTGCACCATAATAAAGCGTATTCGAAAAACCTTTGGTGAAATCAAATCGAAATCCGTCAATTTTATATTCATTCATCCAGTAACTCAACACATCCTTAAAAAAGGCTTTAGTGTAGGCAGATTCATGGTTAAAATCGTAACCCCAGTGTGCATTGGTATTGTCAACCAAATTATGATTTACGTTGTACCAAGGATTGTTTGCGGCCGGTTTGTTTGCAGCGCTGTCCCAGTACATTTGCAATAGGGGAGACTGGCTGTATGAATGGTTAAAAACAACATCAGCAAGCACTGCAATACCACGTTGGTGGCATTCGTCCACAAATTTTTTAAAATCGTTTTTGGTTCCGTAGGCTTTATCCAATGCCATATATAAGGCCGGATTGTAACCCCAGCTGTCATTTCCTTCAAATTCATTTACAGGCATTAATTCAATGGCATTGACACCCAAAGATTTCAAATAATCCAATTTAGTAATGGCTTCATCAAAAGAAGAACTTGCTGTAAAATCCCTGATCAGCAATTCATAAATAATTAAATTGCTTTGAGCAGGTTTTGTAAAGTTGGGAGTTGTCCAAACATAATTTTCTTCATTAATTTTGAAGGTGGTAACATTGCCTGTGGTTAAATTTACAGGATAGGCTTTTAAATTCGGATAGTTGGCGCTTGAAATGTATTGGTCATTTTGAGGATCCAATATTTTTTCTGAATAAGGATCAGCCACTTTAATGCTGTAATCTATTAAATACTGATAGGCATATTCTGTATTGCTATTTAATCCGGGAACGGTAAGCCAAAAATCTTCCCCGTCTTTTTTCATTTGGTAAGTGGCGTTTAATGACCAGTTGTTGAAATCGCCTAAAATTAATACGTCTGTTTTTAAAGGCGCTTTCAGCAAAAAAGTAACTGAATTGTCGATATTTATATTCAAGCCATATTTTAAACCCGCGGGTTTTACGGCAGTTACTGTTGGTGTTTTTACGAAGATGTTGATCGTTGTTTCTTTTACTTCCGTTCCATTGGTCGCAACAGCTTTAAGGATTTGATTTCCTGCAGTTGTTAATAAATGAGACGTTGTAATAGCGGTGGCATTGGTCGCTGTTTTTTTTGAAATGCCATTCACAAAAAGTTCTAAATTGGAGGCTACGGAAGCTTCCGCGGAAATAGTGATGCTGCTGTTAAGGTTGAAAGCGCTGTTGTTTGCAGGACTTGTAAATGCAATGTTTAAGCCGGCTGCATAAAGAGGAACAAAAATATTTGCAGTTTGAGGAGAACCAGTAGAGGCCCTAAAAACAAAATTTAATTCTGTAATTGCAATAGTAGTTGCAACTCCATAAAAGCTATAAACAGTAGGTGTGATCACCAAAGTATATACATTGGCATTTGATGTTGATCTTGTAAGTTTCGGTTGGGTGGTATTTACACCCCAAGTACCAATCACATTTTGCCATTGCGTGCCATTTACTGTTACGCCTGTATGTGCGTAAATATCGCCGGTATAGTTTGCCAAAGGTGTTCCGGTCGCATTAAAGGTAATGGTAATCTCATTGGCTGGCGTTGGGATCACCGGACTTGTAGTCACTTGCGCATATAAAAAGCCGGTGCAACTTAAGAAAATAAAAAGTAATGTTTTTTTCATGAGGTTTAATTTAATGACTAAATGAAATGAACCGGGAACAAAGGTTGACCGGTTCATTACATAAAGTTTAAGTAGTAAAAGGCTGCCTTTTAGAACAGCCTTTTTTTATTTAATTTTATTGCAATACAACGGAAATATTTCCTTTGTTAAAATTTACGATAATTTTATAACTTCCGGCAGCAGTTACCTTAAGATTAGTTTCGTCATTTTGCTCAAGTACTCTAGAAGCTACTTTACTTTCACCTAAGTCATTATCATAACTACCTGCAACAGGAACGAATTTAAACTCATCGTTTGCGATTAGTGTTTGCGTAATTTCAAAGACTCCAGCTGATGTTTGTGTAAATTGAGGATTCCCTGCAGTATTGCTCCAACCATTAAAGCTACCTACCAAAAATAAATTTGCTGGCGTTCCGATAATTTTTGAAACGGTATAACTCATTTTGTTAAAGTTAACAGCCACTACATACTTGCCTGCTTCATAACCTGATAAATTTACTTCTCCATCTTGAACAATACGTCCTGCATTGGCTGCATCTTTACCCCAATCACCATCAAAATTGGCAGTAGTTGGTATAAATTTAAATTCAGCTCCGGCAGGTAAATCTGCAACAATTGAGTAAATTCCTAAACTTGCCTCAACCATAGGGGCAGCGGTAGCACTACTCCAACCGTTAATGGATCCAACAATATTTAAACTATTTACTGCAGTTACTTTGTAAGTTAACGTATTATAATCAACAATTACAAGGTATTTACCGGCTGCATAACCTGACAGGTTTTGTTCACCGTCTTGTATAATAGAACCTGGATTGGCCGCATCTGCGCCCCAGTCACCATCATAACCTGTATTTGTTGGAATAAATTTAAATCCGTCAGCAGTTCCTTGGATTTGTATAACTAAGGCAAATATACCTTCGCTTACCAAATTCATTTGAGGAGAAGTTGCTGGGTTCCAAGCTGGATTGGTAATATTTCCAACAATAAATAGTGTTGGAGGTGCAGTAATTTGAGTTACCGTAAAAGTAAATGTATTTAAATTTACATACACTTTATATTTACCGGCAGCATAGCCTCCAAGGTTTTGCTCTCCTTCTTGAATAATTACGCCTGCATTATTAGGATCTTTTCCAAAGTCTCCATCAAAACTTGTGTTTTGTGGTAAGAATTTAAATTCTGCACCGGCAGGAAGGTCAACGGTGATTTCAAACTCATTAAAACCAAGTCTGGCCATTGGCAACGCTTCAGCAGGCAACCAATTTGTTAAAGAACCTACTAAAAATAGTTCTCTAAATTCAACCTCGTAAGGCGTTAATACCACTGAAACCATATCAGAAAACTCACCAGATGATATTTTAATGTCTATACTTTTCGCTTCATCACCCGGAATTTCCAAGACTTCAAGCGCTAAAGTATTTAATTCTAACACTGACATACTATATACATAGGCTTCTGTTGTTCCAAGAACTATAGGAGCGGCATCAGATCCGGTAAGTGAAACTTCAACCGTAAAAGTAGCTGCAGTACCAATTAAAGTAGGAGCAGACCAGCTTACTGTCAATCCTGGGTTGGACCCATTGGTGTCATCAAGTACCACTGTTGACCCGTTAACAGGGTTATCAATCGTAATCCCTTCTTGAGGCGGCAGTATTTCAAAGTTTTCATTGGCATCACAGGAATTAAATCCTATGATGACCAATGAAAGCAATACTATTTTATATATAAATTTCATAATTATTAAAAGTTAGGCGTTAAAGTATAGGTATATTCTCTTGGATTGCTTAGGTCTAACACTACATGGTAGTTTCCAGGAGTTCCGTCAAATGTAAAATCACCGCCGGCTTGTAAAAACCCGTCTGCATTTAAAGATCCGAATTCAAAAGCACCCCATTCATTATTACCTCTGAATTTATATCCTCCAGCTGTCAAATTAATATTTACTGAAAGTGTTTTTGAAGCAGCACTATACACTAAATCTGTATCACTGTCCCATCCGGTAGGTGTCGCTGCACCAATAATTCCCCAGCTCACTGGTGTTTCTGAATAACTCAAGGCAGGTAAAAAATTTGGAATTTCTGCACCACTAGTATTGGCTTTAATATAGTAAAAACCAGCAGTTGCAGTACAGTTATCGGTAGCATTTACTTTTAATTTGCCGGTAAATGTACCATCATCACCCCAGTTTAAATCCCAATTGAAATTTCCTAAGGCATTTGGTGCAGCAAATTTATGACCACCGTCTAACCATACGTATCCAACATAATCAGATTTTCCAAACGCTGAAGCAGCCATTGTTGGCGCTGTTGCAGGATCCCAACCTTGGTGGTTTCCGGGTACTGATATTTTAGGTAAATCGGTTGTGAATGGTGTCACTAAAATTGTGATTGCTTCAGAAATTTGAGGTGTGCTTCCCAATGAACCAACCGTGGAAGTAATTCTGACATCAACGCCATCTTGCACAAAAGGAGCCAAACCAGCGCTTACTGCAGCCCCATTAAATTCTGCAACATTCATTGAATAATTGGTTTTATTGGTTGAGCCAACTTTAAATGGTTCCGCAAAGGAAGTTCCAGCTTTTGCAAATTCAACCGCATAGGTAATTTGAGTCGGAATATCATAATCTGCAGCATTCCAGGTAATTGTCAAAATCGTATTCGTTTGATCTTCCAGCGGATTCAGCACATAAATCGTTCCTGCCTCAGGCGAGGTAATTTCACCTGCACCTTTCGGCGATATTGTCAATTGTTCTTGGTCTTCATTGTCACAAGAAAAAGCAGTGACAGTTAAAGCTAACAAGAACAAAAATTTAAATATGTTTTTCATCTTAAATTTAATTTTATGTTAATAACCAGGGTTTTGGGTTAAATTAGGATTGGCAGCCAAGTTGTTGGCCGGCATTGGATAGACATTAAAATGACCCGGTAAAGCAATACCGCCCGGACTTCCACCTTTGAATGCCCAATTGTAAGTGCTGCCTGTAAATTTTCCAAATCTTATCAAATCTTGTCTTCTGTGTCCTTCCCAATACAATTCTCTTGATCTTTCATCAATTAAAAAATCCAGATTTAGGTTTGATGATGTTATTAAGGTTGAACTTGCTCTTGTTCTTAATAAATTTACATAAGCAACAGCTTCGCCGGTTGTTCCGCCAGTACCGCCTCTAACAACAGCTTCTGCGAACATTAAATAAACATCTGCCAATCTGAACATCGGGAAATCAGTGTCTACAAAAGTTGGATCCGATCCAGGAACACCTGTTGAAGTCACATTTTTAAATTTCGTAATAATAAATCCAGAGTCTCTGTCTCCAACATCTACAATGTCTGCAGTTCTGCCTGAGGTAATCAAGGTATTTCTTTTATCGGTTAAAGGAACAGCGCCACCTAAAAATTTGTTGGCAAATTGTTTTCTAACCCTTAAAGCACCACCCCAGCCTTGAGCGCCTAGTGCAGCAGCATTTCCTTCTTTGCTTCCTACTTCTCCATTGATGATAACAGTTGTGGCACCATAGTTTTGGGTTACAACACCATCAGAAACTGTAGCAAAAATAATTTCATTTCTGCCGGCTTCATTAGAGTCATTGTCGGCTAAAAAGTTTAAAGAATAATTAGATGCCAATTGATAACCTGATTGAATTACTTTTTTGGAATAAGTAATACATTCGGTGTTTTTGTCAACACCAATATAAACTTTTGCATTCAGGTAAATTTTTGCCAATATTGTCCAGGCAACAGCTTTGTCGGCACGGGCATATTCATTTTGTCTTGGCGCAACCAAGTCACCTTCAATCGCTATAAGCTCAGATTCAATAAATTGAAACAATTGTGCTCTGTCATATTGAGGACCTTGAAAAGTTCCAACAGGATCATTTTCTGTCACAAAAGCCGCTTTTCCAAATAAATCCATTAGATTATAATAGGCTAAAGCTCTTAGCAATCTTGCTTCTGCTCTATAGGCTTTAATATCATTTCCAAGCACATCTGTATGGCCTCTTGCTTCTAAAGCTTCAGGTGATGACTGTCTTAAAAAATCATTAGTTAAAGCAACAGAAAACATGGCCCTGCTGAAAAATCCTAATAAGATGGTGTTGCTTGGTCCCCAGGTATTGCGTTGGATTTCTCTTACGGCACCGCCTTCGTCATTTTCATAAGACCAAATAGGCTCATCTGCAGCCAAATCCTGTAAATACCATAAAGTTCTCACGTATTGACTTGTACCGGCATCAATTCCCTGTAAGTTCGAAGATCCTGATCCCGTGGTTCCTGTCAATGAAAGGTTCCCGTATATTCCTGCCAAGGCCTGTTTGTATGCAGTAGGTTTGGCATAAAATGCTTCCGATAAAAATTCATCATCATCTTTTGGCGTTACATTCAAATCGTCAGTGCAGGCACTAAGAATGAATAACAATCCAAAAAAGAAATAAAATTTATATATATTTTTTGTTTTCATTTTTGTATGTTTTATTAAAATTTAATGTTAGCGCCCATCAAGAATGTTCTTGCTCTAGGATAAATTGTATTGTCAATTCCTCCATAAATTTCAGGATCTAAACCGCTGTAATTTGTAATGGTGAATACATTTTGTACACCTCCAAATACATGGATGCTTGATAAATCTTTTTGAAATTTATTAAATGTATAACCAAAAGTTAAATTGTCCATTTTAAGGAATGAAGCATTCTCAATAAAATAATCAGAAATTAACACATTACTGGTTTCAACAAAATTAGATTCCAAAACTGATGTTGGTGCATTTCCTAAAGCCGTTGTAGCTTGTAAATCATTGTATTGTGCTCTGTCTGAATTCACGTTGTTGTACATGTAATTACCAATGCTTGCTCTTAAATTGAAGGACAAATCAAAGTTTCTGTAATCAATTGCTGATTGGAATCCCATAGTAATGTCAGCATTTGGTTTTTTGTAAATGTATCTATCGCTTAAGTTGGAAATTCCATCTTGATTGATGTCGGCATAAGCGCCTTCAATTGGGTTTCCTGCAGTATCGTATAATTGTTTAAAAACAAAATAGGAGTATGGTGCAAATCCTTCACGGTGTACTTGAATTCTTGAACCAGTTCCACCTGCAATACCACCAACTTCAAGATCTTGACCTAAAGCCAATTCATCAATTTCAGTTTCATTTACATTGATGTTATAATTCATATTCCAATTAACATCTGCTGTTTTTACAATGTCTGCACCAAGAGAAAATTCAACCCCTTTTGAAGTGAATTTTCCAATATTTTGCCAACCTGCATTGCTGAAGTTAGAACCATCAGCTACGGCAACGTTTGCCAATAAATCTTTAGATTCTTTTAAATAAACTTCCGCTGAACCAGTAATTCTGTCATTTGCAAAACCAAAATCCAAACCGGCATTATACGTTGTAGTCTCTTCCCATTTAATAGCTTCAAACCTTGATTGTGGAATTCCGACTACAATGGCAGTTTCTCCAAAAATGTATTGAGATACGGCGTCACCTGTTAAATGTCTTCCTAAGTAAGCATAAGAAGCAGGAATATCTTGTTGACCTGTAATACCCCAGCCCAATCTTAATTTAAGGGTAGAAAGCGTGTTGGAATCTTTTAGGAACTCTTCCTCATTAATCTTCCAAGCCAATGCCGCTGCAGGGAAATTACCCCAACGGTTGGCTTCACTAAATCTTGATGTTCCGTCTCTTCTGTAAGAAAGTGTTAACAGGTATTTATCCATAAAAGATAAATTTGTTCTTCCGAAGAAACCAATTAAAACAACATCTGGATGTGTATTTACATCTGATTCAGCATCTGGATCGATTGTATTTCCTGTATTAAAGTCTTCACCTTCAAATTTTTGATAAGAATAACCTCCGGTAACTTCAATATTTACATTTTCAAACTTTTTATTGTAGGCCAAATAGGAATCTAACAAACTGTTTTTTCTTTCGCTTGTATATTCTGAATAAGAACCTAAAAATGGTGTGTTTATTTTGGGTCTGTATCCATTGATGCTTTGGTCGGAAAGCGTATTGGATCCATCACCTTGAGATCTGTCGTAACCTAAGTTAACAACGGCTCTTAATTCTGGTAAGAAAAATAATTTGTAATCAAATTCAACATTACCGAACAAGCGTTCAACCACGCTGGTATTTTTTCTTTGCATCAAACTGGCAACCGGATTTCTTGGTGCGTTGTTTGGTTCACCATTGGTATGGTATTCAAAGAAACCGCCAAAAGGGGAAGTTGGGTCATACACAGGTTGTGTAGGGTCAAATAAAAGCGCAGTACCTTCAACGCCATCAGCAAATCTGTTTTTTTCGGCACTTGCATTTACATTGAAATTCACTTTTAATGCATCTTTAAAAAACTTTGGATTTAAGTTTAAGGCGATGGAAGTTCTTTCAAATTTTGAAGTTTTTCTTAAACCAGGTTGTTGGGTATTTCCAATAGAAAGTCTTGCAGGCAAATTTTCCAGAACTGCACCGCTTAGGGAAATAGAATTGTCACTGGTAAAACTTTCTTGATAAATTTCGTCTTGCCAATCGGTGTTAGCATTTCCTAATTGGGCCAAACTAATTCCGGTTTGTCCTTCTTCAATTCTTCTTGCAATCAAATCTCTAAATTCTGCAGCTGAGAACAAATCAATTTTGTCAGCCAAGGTTTGATAGCCGGTTTTTATGTTCACATCAACCTGAAAATCTTGTTTTCCTTTTTTAGTGGTAATGATGATTACCCCGTTTGATGCTCTTGAACCGTAAATTGCGGTTGCAGATGCATCTTTTAAAATAGAAAATGATTCAATGTCATTAGGATTTATTGAAGACAATACAGAAGTTGAACCTCCTACAGTTGAATTCGAAATCGGCAAACCGTCAATTACAATTAACGGATCATTTGATGCTCCTAAGGAAGAACCACCTCTAATTCTAATGGTTGATCCGCCTCCAGGCGCTCCATCAGAAACAATGTCAACACCTGCTACACGACCTTGAATAAGGCTGGCAGGAGTCACAATATTTCCTTTATTAAAATCTTTAGCGGTCACTGCGGCCACAGATCCTGTTGCATCTTTCACGGTAGTAGTACCGTAACCAATGATCACAACTTCATCTAACGACTCTGCACTTTCAGTTAAAATAATATTTATTGTAGTATTGTTTCCTACGGTAACCGATTGGGTATTAAACCCAACATAAGAAAAGACCAAAACATCGGTTGGTTTCACTTTTTCCAAAATATAGTTTCCGTCAAAATCTGTTGCGGCACCTATGGTAGTTCCTTTAATAATAACGCCAACTCCGGGAAGTGCTGTACCTCCTGCGGCCTCAGTAACTTTTCCTTTCACGGTTTGCTGGGCAAACATCACCAAAGGCAAAAGAAGCATGACATTAAACAAAAAAATTTTAAAATTTTTCATCTATTCTAATTTGATTAATAATTAAGGTTTTTTTAAAAATTAGTGTACTATTCTTTACGTTTCACATTGTGAAGTTACATACTTAACATTAATTTAACACTGATAAATATCAGAAAAAAAGTTTCGCAAACGTTTTCGTGTTTGTAACTTTTTTACGCAAACGTTAGAGTTTCAATGGATAATTTTAACTTTTTTTATGAAAATTTTGAAATTTTGTTAAATTCGTAATTTTAAAATGGATTTTTTCTGATTTGTTCTTGGTAAAATCATAACAATTTTAAGGATAAAGTTTATATTTGTGGAGAATAGCGGTTTTGGTTATTTTTAAGATTGAAATATAAAAATAAAATACGAAAATACAGGTTGATATTTGATTCACCATTTTTGATTTACGATTTTTGATTTACCATTTTTGATTTAACTTTTAAACATAAAACCCTTATATTCAATATTTAATATTTAACTTTTAATATTCGATATTTAACTTTCAACCATATCAAATCAATGAAGCCAAGAATTACCCTGAAAAAAATTGCAAGAGAATTTGGTGTGTCCATATCCACGGTTTCAAAAGCACTGAAAGACAGTCACGAAATTAGCGAGGAAACAAGGGGGAAAATTAAAGCCTTTGCCGATTATTATCATTACAAGCCAAACAACCTGGCTTTGCAGCTCCGCAGCCAAAAAACTTCTGTAATTGGCGTTATTGTGCCGGAAATTGTGCATCATTTTTTTTCAA
>DATIRG010000336.1:0-2654 GCA_035470005.1 Lutibacter sp.
CTTAAAAGCGATAATCGCAGTTTTCTTTCTTCATTATTTGTATGAGCAAGAAAAAAATAATAAGCGACGGCGCCTGTCACTACAGAAGGAATTGTATAGCTTAACAATTCCATAAATTTATCGTATTCCATAATTTTTTAAATATAGGTCAAATTTATTGGATGTATTTCTATTTTCATAACTTTAAATGATAATTGTCACTATAAATAGGTTTTGAACCTTATAATTTTGCTGAATATTTACTTAATGTAAGTATATTTAATTACATTAGCAACAATTGTTACATAGCTTTAATTAATCAGTAAAATTAAATTAACATTTTATGAAAAACATTTTAAAATTAGCAGTATTACTCTTATCAACTTCCCTTTTTGCGCAAGCCGGGCATATTATGCAAGGTGTGGGTTCTGTAAATATGTCTATGGGTGGCGCTGCTACAGCCCAACCTCTTGATATTAGCGGTGCATTACAATGGAATCCTGCAGCGATATCTGTATTTGACAGTAAAATCATAAACTTTGACATTGGCGCTTTCTTTTCATCGCCAGAGTTAACATCTTCATTTGGCAATTTTAGTGGAACGACAAAAGATGATAGAGGTGTTTCACCAATGCCGGCTTTGGCCATGGTTTGGGGAAAAGAAGGAAGCAAACATACTTTCGGTGCATCTGCTTTTGGTATCAGCGGTTTTGGGGTAACTTTTCCTGAAAATATGGCTAATCCTATTAATATGCCTCAACCAAATGGTTTTGGTCATATAGAATCAGATTATATGTTATTACAAGTAGGAATTGCCTGGGCTTATGAAATTACCAAAGAATTATCCATTGGTGTTCAGCCAACAGTTAATTATGCAGCTTTGGAATTGGCGCCAAACCCAACAGCAAACCCGAATGCCTCAGGTTATCCAGTTAGCGATAAAGCTTCAGCAATTGGTTTTGGAGCACAATTTGGATTGTTTTATAATTCACCAAGCGGATTTAAAGCTGGTGCTTCTTACAAAACAACACAAAAATTTGAAGATTTAGAATTCGAAAACACGTATTTAAACAATACAACTTCAGCGAATGCTTTTAATATGGATTATCCTGCAATACTGTCTTTTGGTTTGGGTTATTCAACAGGAGATGTTGATTTGGCTGTTGACTATAGATTTGTTGATTATGAAAACACGAATGGTTTTTCTGAAAAAGGATGGAATCAAACAGGTTCAGTAAAAGGTTTTGGATGGAAAAACATCAACATTCTTTCAGTTGGTTTGCAATACAAAGGATTTGAAAAATTCCCTTTAAGAGTTGGTTATACTTACAGCAGCAACCCAATCGACAGTGAGTTGGCATTCTTTTCAATTCCTGCAACTGCGGTGATTGAAAATGCATTCCAATTTGGATTCAGTCATCCTTTCAACGACAATTTCACTATAAACGGTGTTTATCATTATGGTGCAAGCGGCGATAAAACTGAAGGACAAATGTTAAACCCAATGATGGCATCTGCATCAAACCCTTATGGTGCAGTTCCAGGCACAAAAGTTGGATATGAAATGACTACAAGTATGGTGATGTTAGGCCTTACTTATACTTTCAGTAAATAAATTATTGGTTAATTTGTTTAAAAGCGGCTTCTTTGGAAGCCGCTTTTTTTGTTCTGATATTTATGATGATTGACAAAATTCATGTTTATTTGTAGCTTAAATTTTTTAAATGTTGTTAAGCAAAAATAGCAGGTTTCTTTATTTATATGCATTTACGTTGTTCATTTTGTCCGCTTTGTACGGATTGTTAATGCGATGGAATTTCGCATTTCCTACAAAATTTATTCCTTATCAAAATTTACTGCAAAGCCATTCTCATGTGGCATTTTTAGGCTGGGGTTATCTTGCGGCTATTGGTGCAATTACACATTATTTTGTTTCAGATACCAATAAACAGCATAAAGTATATAAAGCTACCTTAGGAATTTTATTGGTGGTAATACCATTAATGTTGATTAGCTTTCCATTAGGCGGTTATAAAGTATTTTCCATCGTATTGCTCGCTGTTTTCGGACTGACCTCGTATGTGTTGTCCTTTCAAATTTTAAAAGATTTACAGAGAAAAAGTACTTCGGATAAGTTAATCAGATACGGAATTTATTATTATTTACTATCAAGTTTGGCCACTTGGTTTTTGGCATTTGTGATTGTAACTCAGGGAAAAACAGATTTATATTACAACACCGTTTATTTTTATCTCCACTTTTTATACAATGGATTTTTTGTTTTTGCATTGTTCGGATTGCTGTTTAAAATTTTTGAAAATCAACAAATTGTAATTTCAGAAAAACTAAAACATCACTTTTTTTTGTATTTAAACATGGCTTGTATTCCGGCTTATGCGTTGTCGGTTTTGTGGAGTACCGATGTGTTGTTATTAAATTTGGTTGGTTTTGCTGCATCTTTGCTGCAATTCATTTCATTGGTTTTTCTGATAAAAATAATGAGACAGGCTTTTTTGCAAATTAATTGGCATTTCATTTCAAAATTGCTGCTCAAATTTGCCATTATTTCTTATAGTTTAAAAATTATCAGTCAAATTTTATCCGCATTTCCTTATTTTGTTGAAAAATCACTGGCGCTTAAACCATTTTTTATTATTGGCTATTTGCATTTGTTC
>DATIRG010000337.1:0-3223 GCA_035470005.1 Lutibacter sp.
GACTTCGGTCTTCCTACTTTTAGCCGTTAACTTTTCTTTCAATCCTTTACGCGCGCCGGAATTTCTTTTGTTCGTTTCCCCAATATTTTTTCAAGATCTTCCAAATAAACCACTTCTTTTTTTAAGAGCAGTTGTCCCAAACTTTCCAATTTGCTTTGGTGCTTCAATAACAATTCTATGGTTTTGTTGTAGGAGGAAACAATCAAGGCCTGCACTTCTTTATCAATAATTGTGGCCATATTTTCACTGTAAGGTTTTCCCAAAAAGCGTTCGTTTTCCCCTGTGGAATCGTAAAAACTCATAGGACCAATTTTATCATTTAACCCATAATAAGCCACCATAGTATAGGCTTGTTTGGTCACTTTTTCCAAATCATCCAAAGCGCCCGATGATACTTCATTAAAAATAATTTCTTCCGCTGCCCGTCCGCCCAATGCGGCACAAAGTTGGTCACTAAATTTGGCTTTGGTCACAATTTGATGTTCGTCGGGAAGATACCAGGCCGAACCTAAAGATTTTCCCCGGGGAATAATAGAAACTTTTACCAAAGCATCCACATTTTTCAAAAACCAGCTTGCAACGGCGTGCCCGGCTTCATGGTATGCAACAATTTCTTTTTCTTTTGGTGAAATAATTTTACCTTTTCTTTCCAATCCGCCAACAATACGGTCACGGGCTTCCATAAAATCTTCCTGTTCTACTTCCTCCTTTTTTTTGCGTGCGGCAATCAGCGCGGCTTCATTACAAATGTTTGCGATATCAGCGCCCGAAAATCCCGGACTTAAGGAAGCCAATAATTTTACGTCAACGTCTTTTGCTTTTTTAATGGGGCGCAAATGGACTTCAAATATTTCCATCCGTTCTTGTTTTGTCGGCAATTCCAGATAAATATGGCGGTCGAACCGACCCGGACGTAACAATGCTTTGTCCAAAATATCGGCTCGGTTGGTGGCTGCGAGGACAATAACGCCAGTGTTGGTGCCAAATCCGTCCAATTCTGTCAGCAATTGGTTTAGGGTATTTTCCCTTTCGTCATTCGACTGAAAGGCATTAGCCTTGCTGCGCGAACGGCCAACCGCATCAATTTCATCAATAAAAATAATACTCGGCGCTTTTTCTTTTGCCTGTCTAAACAAATCGCGAACCCGGGAAGCGCCAACGCCCACAAACATTTCCACAAACTCAGAACCCGACAAGGAGAAAAAAGGAACTTGCGCTTCTCCAGCAACGGCTTTTGCCATCAAAGTTTTTCCGGTTCCCGTTGGGCCAACTAGCATAACGCCTTTCGGAATTTTAGCACCCAATTTGGTGTATGTTTTTGGGTTTTTCAAAAAATCGACCACTTCCTCCACTTCACTTTTGGCTTCCCTTAACCCTGCAACATCTTTAAAAGTTACCGTGCTTTTTGTGTCCTTGTCGATTAATTTCGCCGTAGATTTCCCGAAATTAAAAATAGATCCACCGCCCATGCTACTCCTTCCCAATCCCCGCAACATAAATATCCAAAACAAAATAAGAAGTCCGAATGGTACAATATAGGAAAGCACTACAGTCCAATCTGTGCGATTTTCATAAGCAATTTCTACCCTTTCTTCGGGCAAAAAATTTTGTTGTGCTTGCTGTAATTTGCCTTCAAAACTTTCTACAGATCCTATTTGAATGGTATAATGCGGACCTGCTTCAGCTATAAATCGACCTTGAGGAATATCCTTATATTTTGCAGCGTTAAGCCTGTCTTTTTTGATATAAATTTCTGCAAATAATTTATTAACCACCACAATTTTTGCCACATCATGAGTGCTTAACATGGTTTGCTCAAAAGATAGCCAACTAATTTCCATTGGTTTTGAAACAGACCTGTTAAATAGGGAAAAAAGAATCAAAAAAATAAATAAAACATAACCCCAATAAGGCTTATGACCTCTCGGCAAAGTCGGTAGTTTTTTTTCTTTCGAAAAATCAGTTTCTCTATTTTCCTGACGTTCGTTATCCATTTTTTTCTAACACTATAAATTGATCCAATGCTTCCAGTGCTTCGCAGCCATAAACCAAAGACATACTTCCGCCCATCAAAATTGCCACGCCAATAGTTTCCATAATTTCAGAAAAACTGGCGCCTGCATCCAGGGAATTTTTTATGTGAAAGGGAATACCGCCACCACACCTATTGGTAATGGCAATACCCAACGCAATCAGTTCTTTCGTTTTTATAGTGAGTGCGCCTTCTATAATTGCGGCTTTTTGCAGGCTGTTAAAATGGGTCATCACCGTAGGAATCTCTTCCTTCATTTGCGTCATTAATTTTTCTAAATCGCTGAAATTTTTTCCGTGGTCTTTAATCATGGCTTCTTGGTTTTAGTAAAAAATATATGTCATCAAAACTACTATTGCATTTTACAAGTTATTGAATCTCATTAACCCTTAAAATGATATATCTCAACTAAATTTTTGTCATATCTGATGGGGTTTCCACTAAAATTGTACGGTTTCCTTTTAAAGCAATTGGTTGCTTCATAATTTCTGGATTGTGTTTGATCAGGGTAATCCAATCTTGTGAAGACAATTCAACCGGTTTAAATTTATCTGTAAACGCATGATGTTCCTGATTAACAAGCTCTTTAACCTCGATTCCCAGGCGTTTTGCCAATTCTGCAATTTGGGTTCCTGTAAGTGGTGTTTTTAAAATATCGATTGGCTGAATTGCCAATCCTTCGGCTTTTGCATAAGCCAAAGCTTGTTTTGCCCTCACTGAATTGGTAGTGTAAAAAATCGTAATCTGTCTGTCTGATGTTGCTATTTCTCCCATGATAATTGTTTTAAATTATTGTTATTTTTATATTTTTTTTCTTGTTTCCAGGTGATGTTTTAACAATTGCTTTAAACTGTCCAAGTAATCCTGCAATATTTTTTTATCGATGGACGGATTGCTTTCCGAAGGAATGGTGACCGGACTTTCATCCAAAAATTGATAGATTTCCGGATAATTGGTTTCTATTGTTTTTGTAAGTTGTGAAATCTCCGTCAATAGATTATGTTCTTTATTCATTTTCTGATGGTTTTAGTTATTAATCATAAATTAACTATATTTATTCATAGCGCAACGCGTCAATCGGATTTAATTTTGCCGCTTTCCTTGCAGGAAAATACCCGAAAGCAATGCCAACCAATGCCGCAAAACCAAAACCAATCATAATGGAATAAGGCGCAGTGGGTATAAAGAAAT
>DATIRG010000338.1:0-6095 GCA_035470005.1 Lutibacter sp.
CAATTTTATTGGGCGTTTTTTATTTATAATATCATTTTAACTTTTTGTTAGGTTTGCTGTGTTTTTAAATGTGTACATTCGTTCAGATTTTAATAAAAATAATTGTAAAACGCTATGAAAAAAACGATAATCCTACTTGCCGTATTGGCAAGTTGTAATTTATTTGCGCAAAACGAATCAACCCTTAAAATTTTCCTAAATTGTAATTATTGCGACATTACCTACATCAAACAAAATTTAGACTACGTTGAGTTTGTTAGAGATCAAAAGGATGCTGATGCCCATTTGTTATTTAGAACACAGGTAAATGGCGGCGGGGGAACTATTTATGAAATAGAATTCATTGGTCAAAACAACTACATTGAGGTTCAGGATAAATTAACTTTTTCAACCAATTCCGACAGTACTGAAAGTGAAATTAGAGAAATGATATTGAAATACACCAAACTTGGCTTGGTTCGTTATTGGTTAAAAAACGGCGCTCACGATAAAATATCGATTGAAACGAAAAAGAAAGAAGAAGTTGATGTAAAAGAACAAAAAGACATCTGGAATAAGTGGGTTTTTGACTTAGGACTTCAGGGTTATTTTTACGGACAGGAATCAAATAAAAGCCGAAATTTAAGTTTTAGTGTTACCGCAAAACAGGTTACTGATGAAAATAAATTTTATTTAAGGGGTAGTTTTAACGACAGCAGATCGGTTTTTACTTATGACGGAACCGACATTATTTCGAGTCAGAAATCTTCAAATTTAACTTTATATGATGTAATAAGCATTAATGATCATTGGTCGGCAGGTGCATTTGCCGAGGTCGGTAAATCTACCTATCGCAATAAAGCATTTTACGGTTCCTTAAAACCTGCCATTGAGTACAATTTCTTTTCATATAAAGAATCTTCTAAACAACAATTGACGTTGGCCTATAAAGTTGGCGGAATCTATACCAATTACAATGAAAGAACCATTTTTAATAAAGAAAAGGAATTTTTGTGGGAGCATAACTTAAGTCTGGGCGGAAGCGTTACTCAAAAATGGGGCAGTATTACAAGTCAGGCATCCTATGAAAGTTTTTTAAAAGATCCTTCCTTAAATGCATTTTCATTTTATTTGGGAACAAATTTCAGAATTGTAAAAGGCCTTTCATTTAATATTAGCGGGAATTACGAGATTACCAACAATCAAATAAATTTGGCTGCGGGCGATTTGTCTTTGGAAGAATTGCTATTGAGCCAAAAACAGGTAAAATCTGGCTATAATTATTTTTTTAGTGCTGGTTTAAATTATTCTTTTGGATCTATGTTTAACACCATTGTAAATCCCAGATTTAATTTTTAACAATAAAAAACGCCCAATAAAATTGGGCGTTTTGCTTGTTTAATATTTTAATTCCTCAAAATCTCTGAAAGGGGAAAGGTTCAGTTTTTCCACAGCATTTTTATAATTTACCCAATCGGTTTTGTAGAATGCATTAATATCGGCAATAACCTTGCTCACTTTTTCATCGGCATTTTTTACCAAGGTAATTTCTGTTTTTCCGGGTTCTTGCAATAAGTCATCTATGTAATTGACGGCAGTATATAAATAAGAAATAGTGCTTGGAAATTCGGTGGCAGTAATTCCTTGTCGCTTATCTTCCTTGCCCAACATAGCATCTAACAAGCCTTCTATTTTTTTTGAAATTTCCGAATGTACGTTTACAGTGTCTTTTCTGCTTTGTTTTTCTTTGACATCCTTATTTTGGGCTTTGATGCGTTTTTGATAATCTTCAACAATTTCTTTTGAAGCCAGTAAACGCTGTGTGGCTTCGCCTGCAACTCCTTTTTTAGATTCAAGTTGTTTCAGTAAATCGTATTTGCTTTTTAAGACGTCAAAAGGCATATCAACTCTTGGATCAAATTCGACTTTTATGTTTTCTGAGGCTGTTTGGTTTCCGAAATGAATTTTTATGGCATAAGTTCCCGGCAAAACAGTAAGTCCGCTTGGTTCGGCGGCATTTGGTTTTGCTTTAGTTCTTGACGGACCGTTTTTCCCTTTTTCATCTAAATTCCAAAAGAATCTGTGGGCACCGTTTTCCTTTGGAGCTTCAATGTAAATACTTCGAATCAATTCATTTTTATCATTAAAAGCCTGAAAGAAAATGGAATCGAATTTCACCAAAGGTTTTTCAGATTTAACAGCATCAGCAGTGGCAATAATTTTAGCATCCTTTTTCTTTTTGTCAGAAATTACTTCGGATTTTTTGATTTCAGGTCTGTTGATGCTATAAGTAATCATAGCACCTCGCGGCTTATTTTCGCCATTAAAAATGGCATTGGCACCAAATCGTGTTCCGGAAGCTTCCTGATTTTGGGTAATATAAGCGGTTGGCGGCGTAAACAAATGTAAAGGTTTGTCTAAAATAGCTTTTCCTTCCTTTGCCATTGCCCTAAAAGGCCTGATATCATCTAAAACATAGGCGGCTCTTCCAAAAGTACCGATTACCAAATCGTGTTCCCGCGGATGAATCGCCAAATCCATGGTTGAAACCGTCGGATAATTGCTGGTCCACTTTGTCCAGGTTTTACCTTCATCCAGACTGATATATAACCCGTTTTCGGTTCCCAAAAAAAGCAAATCTTGAACTTCTAAATCTTGTGCCAAAGAGAGCGAATAGCCAAAAATTTCATCCTTTCCGGCCAACAGGTTTTCCCAAGTTTTTCCGTAATCCCGTGTTCTGAACAGATAAGGTTTAAAATCGAATTGCCGGTAATTGTTAACCACTGCATACGCCTCGCCTTTATTAAATTTTGAGGCTCTTATTTGCGCCACCCAACTTTCTTTTGGCATATCTTTAATGTTTTTGGAAACATTTGTCCAGATAGTTCCGCCATCTAGAGTAAGCTGAATATTTCCATCGTCGGTGCCAACCCAAAGCAGTTTTTCATCTAAGACACTTGGCTCAATAGCTAAGATAGTACAATGATTTTCTGCACCGGTGGCATCCATGGTAATTCCGCCGCTTTCGTGCTGTTTTTGTTTCTCTTTATTATTTGTGGTCAAATCGGGTGAAATGATTTCCCAGGTATGTCCTTTATCGGCAGATTTATGCACAAACTGGCTGCCAAAATAAATGGTTTCTTGATCTGCTGGATTGATGGCTATCGCCGAATTCCAGTTAAACCGAAGTTTTAGGTCGGGATTGGGATGTGTGGGTTTTATATTTTTTGTATTCCCGGTAACCTTATCATACCGGCCAACATTTCCTTGTTGCGACATTGCGTAGCCAAAACGTGAATCTTTAGGATCAGGAACCGCATCAAAACCATCGCCAAACATAATTTCCTGCCAATAGGAATTTCTGATTCCCTGTGATTTTAATACATAAGCTGGGCCAACCCAAGAGCCGTTATCCTGCATTCCTCCATACACGTTGTAAGGAAATTCCATATCTACATTGATATGATAAAATTGCGCAATCGGCAAGTTTTCTGCAAAACGCCAGGTTTTTCCACGATCTCTGGTAATGTACAAGCCGCCGTCATTTCCGTCCATCATAAAATTTGGTTTTGTGGGATGAATATACCAGGCGTGGTGATCGGGATGCACACCTGCCGCAGATCCGTAAGCAGGCATTAATTGCTGAAACGATTTTCCGCCGTCTTCACTTACGTTTACATAGGTGAAAAGGGAATAAATTCTGTTTTCATTTAAGGGATCCACAAAAATATCTGCGTAATAAAAAGGACGGTTTCCAATGCCGTCGGCACCTCTTCCGCTTGATTGGTCATTGACCATTTTCCATTTAATTCCGCCATCTTCAGATTTGTAGAGTGCGTTTTTTTTGGCTTCAATTAAAGCATATACAAATTTTGGGTTGCTTGGAGCAATTGCCAAACCGATTCTACCCAAATTTCCTTCGGGCAATCCATCTTTGTCTGTTAATTTTTTCCAGTTTTCACCGCCGTCATAAGTAAGATATAAACCCGAGCCTTCACCACCCGAATTAAAAGTCCAAGGTTTGCGTTCGTGTTCCCACATTGCGGCGATTAATTTATTCGGATTGCTTGGGTCAACCACCAAATCTGCACAACCGGTTTTGTTGTTCACAAACAGCGACTTTGTCCAAGTTTTTCCGCCATCTGTAGTTTTAAAAACCCCGCGTTCAGGATGTTCTCCCCACGGTGAGCCTATTGCGCCAACATAAACCGTATTCGGATTGTCTTTATCAACAATGATTTTATGAATATTTCTGGTTTTTTCCAAACCTATCAATTTCCATGTTTTCCCGGCATCTAAACTTTTGTAGATGCCATATCCGCCATTTAAACTGTTTCTCGGATTTCCTTCTCCGGTTCCCGCCCAAATCACATCAGGATTGCTTTGCTGAACAGCAACCGCGCCAATTGATGCCACAGCTTCTTGGTCGAAAATTGGTGCCCAGTCAATGCCGCCGCTTTCAGATTTCCATAAGCCGCCGGAAGCGGTTCCAACATAAATAATATCGGGATTGCTGGTTACCGCATCAATGGAGGTGACCCTTCCGCTCATTCCTGCCGGACCGATGGAGCGCGTTTTTATATTTTCAAATTTCTTGCTGTCAAATTGTTGAGCGTTTAAAATTGTTGAAATCAACAAAAACAGAAAAGCGATTTTTTTCATAAGAATTAGGTTTGGTTTAGACAATGTTTTTACGAAGTTATCATTTTTTTAAATTATTTTTTCTTATAATCATTCTAAATAAAGAATTATACATAAATTAATTTTCCAGATGTTTCCTTACAAAAAATGAATTGGTATATTTGTTACTTTCTAAAAATTTATATTAAAAATGAGCGGATTTTTATCTTCATCAATCGCAAGGAAAGTAGCGATGGCTTTATCTGCACTTTTCCTTATTATTTTCTTACTTATTCATTTAACGGTAAACATAACTTCATTATTCAGTGAAAATGTATTTAATGAATTGTCCCATTTTATGGGAACTAATTTTTTAGTGCAATTTTTAATGCAGCCCATTTTAATTTTTGGCGTTGTTTTTCACTTTGTGATGGGATTTGTTTTAGAGTTAAAGAATAAAAAATCAAGAACAGTTAAATATGTAAAATACAATGGCGCTGCAAATGCCTCTTGGATGTCAAGAAATATGGCAATTAGCGGTGGCGTTATTTTAGCTTTTCTTGTGTTGCATTTTATTGATTTCTGGTTTCCCGAAATGAACTACAAATACATCGAGTTTTTGCCGGAAGATCCAACTAGGTATTTTGCGGAACTGCAACACAAATTCACCAACCCTTTAAGAGTTGGCGCTTATGTAATTGCCTTTATACTATTGGCATTGCATTTATTGCATGGTTTTCAATCGGCATTTCAATCTTTGGGCTTAAATAGGTATGCAAAAGGTGTAAAAACATTGGGCAATATTTACGCAATAGTAATTCCCTTAGGATTTATTATCATCGCATTGTTTCATTATTTCAGTCAATTAAACCATTAATCTTATAAAATTATGACGACTTTAAATTCAAGAATACCAGAAGGTCCAATAAAAGATAAATGGACATTATATAAAGATAAAATAAACTTGGTGAACCCGGCCAACAAGCGTAATATAGATATTATTGTTGTTGGAACAGGTTTGGCAGGAGGTTCCGCTGCCGCTTCATTGGCCGAGTTGGGCTATAGCGTAAAAGCATTTGCTTATCAGGATTCCCCGCGTCGCGCGCACTCAATTGCTGCACAAGGCGGAATCAATGCTTCAAAAAATTATATGGGTGATGGTGATTCAAACTATCGCTTGTTTTATGATACCGTAAAAGGTGGTGACTATCGTTCGCGTGAAGCGAATGTGTACCGTTTGGCTGAGGTTTCAGGAAACATTATCGACCAATGTGTGGCGCAAGGCGTACCTTTTGCGCGTGATTACGGCGGATTGTTAGACAACCGTTCATTTGGTGGTGTATTGGTTTCCCGTACTTTTTATGCGAAAGGACAAACAGGTCAGCAATTATTATTGGGTGCTTATTCAGCAATGAATCGCCAAATTGCCCGCGGAAAAATAGAAATGTTCAACCGCCATGAAATGCTTGACGTGGTGAAAATTGACGGAAAAGCAA
>DATIRG010000339.1:0-2111 GCA_035470005.1 Lutibacter sp.
TACGTTTTTTCGTGGCCGCCAAAAGTCAGCGCTTTAATCAAAGTATTGTCATCAACATAGGAAGCCTGCAAAAAGTACGATTTTAAATCGGACCAAGCGCGGTCAATATAGCCGTCAGAATCAATTTTCGAAAAACGGCCCGCAAATTCAATATGGTCATTTATTTTGCCGGTACTGAATTTTACCGTATTTTTTTTGGTGTTGTAAGAACCAATTGAACTGCTGATTTCTCCATAACCTTGTTCAGAAACTGCATCGGTCAACAGGTTTAAACTGGCGCCAAAAGCGCCGGAGCCGTTGGTGGATGTTCCAACGCCGCGCTGCAATTGCATGCTTTCGGTCGAGGAAGTAAAATCGGGCATGTTTACCCAAAAAGTGCCCTGACTTTCAGCATCGTTATAAGGAATTCCGTTGATGGTAACGTTTACGCGCGAGCCATCGATTCCGCGAACTCGTATTCCGGTGTATCCATCGCCTGCGCATGCATCAGAAGTTGTCACTAAGGATGTCAAGTAATTCAGCATAATTGGAATATCTTGCCCCAAATTGCGTTTTTCCAAATCTTTTTTGGTGATGTTGCTGTGCGTTACGGGCGACGTTGCTTTTACGCGGACTGCCGAAACCAGCACTTCTTCCAAATTCATAAACCTGTCAGCCAAGTCAATTAAAATAAAAGCATCTTTTGTTAAAACAACTTTCACTTCCTTCGGATTGCTCAGCGCGCTTACCAACAAGGTGTAAGTTCCTTTTTTTAAGGATACCGAAAATGTGCCGTCAGCATTGGTGGTTGTTCCTTTGTTGGTTTCTTTCACCACAATGTTTACGTCGGGAAATGGTTTTGATCCGTCTGTTACTTTGCCCGATAGCGTAAAAAGTTCTTGTGAATGCGCATTAAAAGAAAATGCCGTGATTAAAAAAGCCGCCAATAGGATTGCTTTTTTTAGTTTCATTTTTAAATTTAGTTTCATTTTTTTTAAAATAAAACGATTTAAAAAGAGGTAATTAATCGATGTTATGAATAATTAATTTGTTGTCCATGCGATTGTTATCGCTTAATTTCCCTTAACAGCATTACCTGTTCAGGTTCAATGGGTTTGATCTCAGCCGTTTTAGGCACCCCTTTTGAGATGCGTCAAAATTAAGAATAAGAATTTAAATATCGGATTTAAATTCAATAAATTTCAAAAATCTGATGCAAAAAATATTTTGGGCGTTCCCTTTCAGGTCAGGCTTTCGCTACTCGCTTCCCGTTAAAAAACGGGAGAGCTCAAACAAGCCGCTCAATCCTTAACGCAGTTTAAAATTTTTTATTCAAAATTCGTTTTATTGCGCAACACTTTTTTGAAGGCTATTTTTTTCTTTTTTTCCAGGCGTTTCAGAATGCTCGATTTACTCGGTTTGGTTTCTTTTCTTGGTTTTTGAACGGTTAATCCGCCCGAAATGATGTTTAAAAATCGGTCAATGGCAATTTCTTTGTTTTTGTGCTGACTTCGACTTTCGTCACACTGAAGCAGCAATACATTTTCTTTGGTGAGTTTGCTTTTCAGTTTTTGAACCAGCAATGCTTTTTCTTCTTCGGTTAAACTTTCTGAATTTTCCAAATCGAATGTCAGTTCTATTTTTGAAGAAACTTTATTCACATGCTGTCCGCCGGCACCGCCGCTGCGCACTGCTTTAAATTTCAATTCCTTTATCATCAATTCGGTATCCATTCTTTTTGGTTATTTTATTTTCCTGAAAATCGGTGCAAGTTCGGTTTTAATTTTAAAAGTTCATCAATTTCACGAATGGCTGTTTCAAGCCGTTCTTTTTTGTCGCCTTTCAATAAAACATACCGTCGATTGTGCTTTTTTAAATCATTTTCAAAAGCGTTGAACATTTCCAGCCGTTGTTCCGGCCGATCTCTCAAATCATCTTTTTTCCAGGGTGTATCAATATAAGTAAGGAAATATAAATCATAGGTATTTTGTAATGCAGCTTTTTCCAAATCTGGATGCACAAAACCGCCATAAAATTCTTCAGAATACACTTTGGTTTCCAGCAAATCGGTGTCGCAAATTAAAACCTTATCTGCTTTTAGGGCCAATTCATTTTCCGATTTCATTTGTCCT
>DATIRG010000340.1:0-2643 GCA_035470005.1 Lutibacter sp.
GAGCCATAGCGATACCATTGTCGACTTGCCCGAGAATTGCGAGTTAATAGCAAGCACTCATGATGTTGAAAACGCGGCCTTTAAAATTAAAGATGAGGATACTTTCGGTATTCAGTTTCATCCGGAAGTTTACCATTCAACCGACGGCATAAAAATACTGGAAAACTTTCTGGTTAAAATAGGCGGCGTTGCACAAACCTGGACACCCGATTCTTTTGTGGAATTAACTGTTGAAAGTTTGCAAAAACAAATTGGCAACGACAAGGTTGTTTTAGGACTTTCCGGCGGCGTAGATTCAACCGTGGCCGCAGTTTTATTAAGCAAAGCCATTGGCACCAATTTATATTGCATTTTCGTCAATAACGGTTTGTTGCGAAAAAATGAATTTGAAAATGTATTGACGCAGTACAAAGGAATGGGGCTTAATGTAAAAGGCGTTGATGCTTCGGCACGTTTTTTGAAAGCGCTAGCAGGAGAATCGGATCCCGAGGGAAAACGTAAAATTATCGGTCGGGTTTTTATTGAAGTTTTTGATGATGAAGCACATGCAATTGAAGATGTAAAATGGCTGGCACAAGGCACTATTTATCCTGATGTTATTGAATCAGTTTCGGTAAGCGGCGGCCCATCGGCAACCATTAAATCACATCACAACGTGGGCGGTTTGCCTGATTTTATGAAACTTAAAATTGTGGAACCGTTGCGAATGATATTTAAAGATGAGGTGCGCAGGGTTGGTGCAACTTTGGGAATTGATGCAGAATTGTTGGGAAGACATCCTTTTCCGGGTCCTGGTTTGGGCATTCGGATTTTAGGTGATATTACCGCAGAAAAAGTGCAAATGTTACAGGAAGTGGATGCCATTTTTATAAACGGATTGAAAGAATGGGGATTGTACGATAAAGTTTGGCAGGCAGGAGCGATGTTATTGCCCGTAAATTCAGTAGGGGTGATGGGTGATGAAAGAACTTATGAAAAAGCTGTGGTTTTACGTGCAGTTGAATCCACAGACGGTATGACCGCCGATTGGGTGAATTTGCCTTATGAGTTTTTGCAAAAAACATCAAACAAAATAATAAATGGCGTTAAAGGCGTTAATAGAGTGGTGTACGATATTAGTTCAAAACCTCCGGCAACAATAGAGTGGGAATAACCCACAAGTAAATTAAAAATCATTTATGAACCGAGCCATCACAAATTTTTATACATACAACAATAATCAAAGGCGAACAGCAGCTGTTACCAATAAAAAAATAATATGTGAACAGATGAAAAAAATAACCCTATTATTTGTATTCCTTTTTTTGTTTGCGGCTATTGGAATAGCGCAACAAAAAAAATATGTTTCTCACACTGTTAAGCAAGGTGAAACTGTGAAAAGTATTGCCAAAACATACCACATAACTTCCAGAGATTTACTTAAGTTAAATCCCGATATGGGAAAAAATATTCAGCCGAATACGGTAATCATTGTGCCCAACTTGGATTATGGTAAGACGGAGGTAAAAGTGGTAAACGGCAGCAAAAAAAACTACTTAGTTTTGCCGAAAGACACTTTGTACGGAATTTCGAAAATGTTTGGAATAACGATTGAACAATTGGTGGCCGCAAATCCGCAAATTGCAGATGGTTTAGAACCGGGACTGGAATTGTTAATTCCTGAGCCGGGAGCAACCACAATTAAAACAAATGATACGCTAACCTATGAACTTCATACAGTTGTTAAAGATGACACGCTGTACAATTTATCGAACCGTTACCAGGTTTCTCAAGCTGAATTGTTACGATTAAATCCTGAGCTTACAGATGGTTTAAAATTGGGAATGACCTTAAAAATGAAACCGATTCAAAATTGGAATAAAACAAAGGTGGTATCACAGGAAAATAAGTTTGGGAATGAAAAAATGATGTCAGTAAAAAAAGGTGTTTTTAATGAAAATTTAAATTCTTCAAAAGAAATTAATCTTGTTATGTTGCTTCCTTATAACTTAGATAAGTCATCAGATTCAACAAAAATTAACGGCTTTGGAAAAAGCAATTCTTTGCTGAATATTGTTACCGATTTTCACTTAGGGGCAAAAATGGCAATTGATTCCTTAAGAAATCAAGGAGTGAATGTTAAAGTTAAATTTATAGATTCTGAAGATTCCACAGAAAAACTTCAAGCTATTATCAACAGAAATGATTTAAAAAATGCTGATGTTGTGGTAGGACCATTATTTTTTGACAATGCTTTTTGGCTTTCAAAACATATAGACGCGCCTGTTGTGGTTCCTTTTTATTCTAAAAACCAGGCTGCCAATTCTGCCAATAACTTGGTTAAAGTGGCACCTGAAGATGAAATGCTGCAAAGTGAGCTGTTGAAACATTTGGAAAGAAATTACCAAGGCCAAAATATTGTTGTAATTAATGATGGAAAATCAGTATCACAAACAAAACTGTGGCAAGTTGTGAACCGGCTAAAAACGTTTAAGAACGTTAAAAATATTGCGGTGGTAAAATCGGAATATGGCTATATTTCCGGCGGAAAGTTTTCTGATAAATTATCGAAATCTGCAAATAACTGGGTATTTTTGGTGAGTGATGAAATGGTGACAACCGCATCGGCAGTCAATAGTTTAAAAGGTTTGGCCGATAACTTCC
>DATIRG010000341.1:0-1549 GCA_035470005.1 Lutibacter sp.
CCTTCAGCATCTTTTTCGCCGAAGCCGGCCGAAAAAATAATAAATCCTTTGGTATTTTTTTGTTGCGTTAAAATTTGAATTGTTTCCAAGGTAAATTTCGCGGCAATGGCGATAATCGCCAAATCTACTTGCGGAATTTCAAGGACATTTTGATAGCATTTCAATCCTTGAACTTCCGTTTCTTTCGGGTTAACGGCAAACAATTCACCTTTAAAATTGTGGGCGATTAAATTTTTTAAAACGCTTCCGCCAGGTGTGTGAATATTGTTTGAAGCACCAATAACAACAATGCTTTTGGGATTTAGTAATTCTTTGTTCAGCATCAGAAAATTAGGGTTTAGGAAACGATTTCAGCGGCAATTTCTTTGCCTTTTAGGTAAGCTTCCAAATTTTTTGCAACAATGCGTTCACCTTTTCTTTCAAACAAAGTGGCAATTGCTTTTTGGAAACTTTCATCGCTTAAAGGTATTAAGGATGAAGCCGCGCCCAATAAAACAATATTGGTTGCTTTTGAATTTCCCAAATCTTTTGCAATTTTCATCGCATCGATTAAAATATGGTTTTTATGTGATTTTATTTCGTCGTAAACGGCATCCAATTCCGGATAATTGCTGATATTTTCAAACGGATTTGAATCGGTGATTAAATAGCCGTCTTTTTTCAAAAATGGCAAATAGCGCAACAATTCCATAGGTTCCACAGAAATAATAATATCTGCTTTTCCCTGCGGAATTAAATCGGAATAAATGGGTTGGTCCGAAATCCGCACGTGTGATTGTACGGCACCGCCGCGTTGGCTCATTCCATGCACTTCCGATTGTTTAATGTGTAAATTGTTATCCAAAGCTGCTGTGTCTAAAATGGCCGCAATGGTTAAAATTCCTTGTCCGCCAACGCCGGCTAAAATGATGTTTATTTTTGAGTGCATAATTTAATTTATTGACACGTTTGTATATTCTTTTAATTTATCTTTTTTCTCCTTCGGAAGCTGAACGCAAGGACGTTGGGAAATAACCACGGAAACGCCTTTATAATTTATTTCTTCACGAATGATATCGATATTTTCCTGTAAATTTTTATGAAGCGGGGTTATTATTTTTAAATGATCGTCTTCAATACCCAAACCTTTGCAAATAGAAATTAATCTGCCTGAAGCAGCTGAATCCTGAGCTCCGGTCATCGCAATGGCTGAATTGTCGGAAATAATAACGGTGATTGGTGTTTTTTCAATGATGGCATCCAACAAACCGGTCATGCCCGAATGTGTAAAAGTGGAATCGCCAATAACGGCAATTGCCGGATGAATTCCCGCATCGGATGCGCCTTTTGCCATGGTAATAGAAGAGCCCATTTCAATTAAGGTGTTGATGCTTTCATAAGGCGACAAAACGCCTAAAGCAGAACAACCAATATCGCCAAAAACCTGTTGGGTTGCCGATTCGTTTTTTAACACGTTAATGGCATTAAACAAATCGTTGTGTCCGCAGCCTACACACAATTGCGGCGGCCGGCCCATCACCACTTTTGGCAGGTTGTCATTGATCACGAT
>DATIRG010000342.1:0-5809 GCA_035470005.1 Lutibacter sp.
CATTGCCAATGAATTAAAGTTAAAGTATCCTGAAGCCAATTTTTTATTTGTCGGCGCAAAGGATAAAATGGAGATGGAAAAAATTCCGGAAGCGGGATATAACATTAAAGGATTGTGGATCTCAGGAATTCAACGACAATATATTTTAAAAAATTTATCATTTCCCTTTAAATTGATTAGCAGCTTGTCAAAAGCATATCAAATCATTAAAGAATTTAAACCGGATATTGTAATTGGCACGGGCGGTTTTGCAAGCGGGCCAACTTTATATGTGGCAAGCAGCCGAAAAATAAAAACATTAATTCAGGAACAAAATTCCTATCCCGGAATCACCAATAAATTATTGGCAAAAAGAGTCGATAAAATTTGTGTGGCTTATGATGGATTGGAACGTTTTTTCCCGTCAAACAAAATTGTGAAAACGGGAAATCCGGTGCGTCAGGATTTGCTTGAAATTACAGGAAAAGGTACTGAAGCCAAAAAATATTTCAACCTGAACAGCGATAAAAAAACGTTGTTGGTTGTTGGCGGAAGCTTGGGTGCCAGAGCCCTGAATAATTTAATTGAAAAACATATTGATTGGCTGGTTTCCAAAAATTTGCAGGTGATATGGCAAACTGGAAAATTGTATTATGACGAATTTAAAAAGTATGACAGTTTAGACGGCGTTCAAACTCATGCTTTTTTGAACAGAATGGATTTAACCTATGCGGCAGCAGATTTTATCATCAGTCGTGCGGGTGCAGGTTCCATTTCTGAACTGTGCATTGTTGGAAAACCGGTGATTTTTATTCCTTCTCCCAATGTTGCGGAAGACCATCAAACTAAAAATGCGATGGCCGTTGTGAATAGCAATGCAGCTTTATTGCTGAAGGAATCGGAATTAAGTGAATTTCAATCCAATATAGAAGCGTTGCTGGAGAACGAAGAATTACAGCAAACTTTAGGTAAAAACATCAAAAAATTGGCATTGCCAAATGCCACAAAAGATATAGTTGAAGAGATTGTAAAATTAATAAATAAGTAACTCAGTTGAATTTAGAACGCATACATAATGTTTATTTTGTCGGTATCGGTGGTATCGGTATGAGCGCTATTGCAAATTATTTTAAAAGCAATGGCAAAAATGTTGCGGGATACGACAGAGTTCCATCAAAAATTACCGAGGCGCTTCAACACCAGGGAATCGCGGTTCATTTTGAAGATTCCGTAGATTTAATCCCTTCGGAATTTAAAAATAGTCAAGATACCATTGTTGTTTATACGCCTGCAATTCCGAAGAATAATTTAGAATTAAACTATTTGTGGGAAAATCATTTTACAGTTTTAAAACGTGCTGAAATACTGGGTGCAATCACCAAAAGCACTTTTTGTCTGGCAGTTGCGGGTACGCATGGAAAAACAACAACATCCACTATTTTAGGGCATATTTTAAAGGAAGCCGGTGTAAATGCCACGTCTTTTTTAGGCGGAATTTCAGAGAATTACAATTCGAATTTGATTTTGGGCGGCGATGAAATTTCTGTGGTGGAAGCCGATGAATTTGACCGTTCCTTTTTAAAATTATCGCCAAATATTGCCTGCATCACTTCTATGGATGCCGATCATTTGGATATCTACGGAGAAAAAGCTGAATTGGAAAAATCTTTTATGGATTTTGCCGATAAAGTTTCGGAAACCTTGATTGTGCGAAAAGGATTGCCGTTAAAAGGATTGACATTTGGCATTGAAGAAAATGCCGATTATGACGCAAAAAATTTAAAAGTTCAGGAAGGCGCTTACATTTTTGATGTAAAAACGCCAACAGAAACTATAGAAAATATTAAGATTAACCTGCCGGGTAAACACAATGTGCTAAATGCGGTGGCGGCTTTGGCAATGGCAAATATTTTTGGGGTTTCACTCCAGGTCATTGCTGAAGCTTTACTAACTTTTAAGGGAATTGAAAGACGATTTTCTTATAAAATTAAAACAGAAAATTTGGTGCTGATTGATGATTATGCGCACCATCCGACAGAAATTAATGCTGTAGTGGATTCCGTTAGGGAAATGTATCCCACAAAAAAAATTGCGGGAATTTTCCAACCACATTTATATAGCAGAACAAGAGATTTTGTAGATGATTTTGCCGCAAGTTTATCGCGTTTTGATGCGTTGATTTTGCTGGATATTTATCCGGCAAGGGAATTGCCTATTGAAGGGGTAACTTCGGCTTGGTTGTTGAACAAAATCACCATTGAAGATAAACAAATTTCTTCAAAAGAAAATTTGGTAAAAAACGTATTAAATCTTGATTCACAAGTAATTGTGATGATTGGTGCAGGTGATATAGGTGAATTGGTGGAGGTAATTAAAAAGGCATTGGACCATGAAAATTAATTGGAATTACATCATTGGCGTTTTATTAGGTTCGTTGGTGGTGTTTGTTTATGTATTTTCAAATATCAAAAACAGCGCTCAAAAAGTGGCCGATATTTCCATTGAATTTGAGCAGGGAGACAACCTTTTTATGGATCACCAAATGGTTAATAAATTGTTAATACAAAATGGCGCAACAGTAAAAAATCTAAGTAAATCTGTTATAGATTTACATAATTTGGAAGCAAATGTACGATCACACCCCATGGTAGAAAGTGCATCGGTTTTTTTAACGGTTGATGGTTTTCTTAAAGCTAAAATTAAACAGCGAACCCCTATTGCAAGAGTAGTAGTTAATAATGAAAGTTATTATATTGACAGACAGGCAAAGACCATGCCTTTGTCCGACAATTTTTCAGCCAGGGTTTTGCTGATTTCAGGTGCTGTAGAAGAGGAAAATAATGATAAAATTCATGAATTGGTGACCGCAATTTTGAATGATGAATTTTTAAAAGAACAAATAATTGCGATAGAAAAAACGCCGGAAAATGAGTATGTTTTGGACACAAGGGTTGGTGATCAGAAAATAATTTTAGGGAAAATTGAAAATTTGGATCAGAAATTTAAAAATCTGGGTGCATTTTATATAAAAACAATGGCCGATAGTACAATTTATAAGTACGATTCGATTAATTTAAAATACAACAAGCAAGTTGTAGCCACAAATAAAGTAGATTATGGAAAATGATGATATTTCGGTAGGATTGGATATAGGAACAACTAAAATTGTTGCTATGATCGGTCGCAGAAATGAGTACGGGAAAATTGAGTTGTTAGGGATTGGCAAAGCCAAAAGCTTGGGTGTACACCGCGGTGTGGTTAATAATATAACACAAACTATACAGTCAATTCAAAAGGCTGTGGATGAAGCAATCGCTGTTTCCGGAATTCAAATAAATGATGCAGTTGTGGGAATTGCCGGGCAACATATCAGAAGTTTACAACACAGCGACTATATCACTAGGCCAAATTCTGAAGAAGTGATCAGCGAGGAGGATTTGGAAAAATTGGAAAAACAGGTTTATAAGTTGGTGATGCTTCCGGGCGAAGAAATTATTCACGTGCTTCCACAGGAGTTTAAAGTGGACGGCCAAGGTGAAATTACCCAGCCGGTTGGGATGTATGGTGGTAGGCTTGAAGCAAATTTCCACGTGGTTGTTGGCCAAATTTCTTCCATTAGAAATGTTGGAAGATGTATTAAAAGTGCAGGTTTGAATTTGGCAGGAATTACCCTTGAACCTTTGGCATCGGCAGAAGCTGTTTTAAGTGCCGAGGAAAAAGAAGCAGGTGTGGCATTGATTGACATAGGAGGCGGAACCACAGATTTAGCAATTTTTAAAAACGGAATTATACGCCATACCGCTGTAATTCCTTTTGGAGGAAATGTGATTACCGAAGATATTAAAGAAGGCTGCTCCATTATTGAAAAACAGGCAGAACTATTAAAAGTAAAATTTGGATCGGCTTGGCCAGGCGACAATAAGGACAATGAAATTGTTTCAATTCCTGGTTTGCGCGGCAGAGATCCAAAAGAAATTACCCTTAAAAATCTGTCTAAAATTATCAATGCAAGGGTGATTGAAATTATTGAGCAAGTGTTCCTGGAAATAAAAAACTATGGCCATGAAGAGCCTAAGAAAAAATTAATTGCCGGAATTGTTTTAACAGGAGGCGGCGCAGAATTGAAACACATAAAACAATTGGTTGAATATGTGACCGGAATGGATACCAGAATTGGGTATCCGAATGAAAATTTGGCGGGAGATTCAGACGAAAGTTTGTCGAGCCCACAATATGCAACCGCGGTAGGACTTTTAATGAACGGTTTGAATAAAATTGAAAAAGCGAAGAAAGCAAAAATTGTGCAAAAGCATTTTCAGGAAAAACCGGTAACAGAAGAGGCCAAAGAAGAAGTGAAAAAAGAGACGATTATCGAGCAAGAATTCAAAGAACCTAAAAAATCCATTTTTGAAAAATGGGGCGATAAATTTAGGGACTTTTTAGACAATGCCGAGTAATCAATAAAAATATTAATAGTAGAATAATCCAATAAATATATATTATGAGCAGTTCAGACTTTAGCAACATTTCATTTGATTTACCAAAAAATCAGTCCAACGTTATAAAAGTTATTGGAGTTGGCGGCGGAGGCAGCAACGCCGTAAACCATATGTATTTACAAGGAATTGACGGTGTTGATTTCGTAATTTGTAATACCGACGCGCAGGCGTTGCAAAACAGTCCAATCCCAACAAAAATTCAATTGGGTGTCTCATTAACGGAAGGTTTGGGCGCAGGTGCAAACCCGGAAGTTGGCGAGCAGGCGGCCATGGAAAGCATTCAGGAAATTAAAACAATGTTGTCATCCAATTCAAAAATGGTGTTTATCACTGTGGGAATGGGTGGCGGAACAGGAACTGGTGCAGCTCCGGTAATTGCCCGAGTTTCCAGAGAGCTGGATTTGCTGACCATTGGTATTGTTACAATTCCTTTTGGATTTGAAGGCAAAATGCGAAATGACCAGGCTTATAAAGGCATTGAAAAATTGCGTGGCTATGTAGATTCTTTAGTGGTAATCAACAACAACAAATTGAGGGAAGTTTATGGAAATCTCGGATTTAAGGCCGGATTCTCTAAAGCTGATGAAGTTTTATCTACTGCTGCACGTGGAATTGCTGAAGTAATTACCCACCATTACACACAAAACATCGATTTAAGAGATGCTAAAACGGTACTTTCAAATAGCGGCACTGCCATTATGGGATCTGCAAGCGCTTCCGGTGAAAACAGGTCAGAAATTGCGATTTCAAAAGCACTGGATTCTCCGTTATTGGACGACAATAAAATTACCGGCGCCAAAAATGTGCTGTTGTTAATTGTTTCAGGATCGGAAGAAATTACCATAGATGAAATTGGCGAAATCAACGACTATATTCAGGCAGAAGCGAAGTCTAACGTAAATATCATCATGGGTGTTGGCGAAGATGAATCGCTTGGAAATGCTATTTCTGTAACGATTGTCGCCACAGGTTTTAACAAAGACCAACAACGTGAAATATCAAATCTGGAAACCAAAAAAATAATTCATACGCTTAATGACGAGCAAGAAGCCACCTTCGATTTTTCTGAAAAAAAATTAAGGGATTTTCCAATCAAACAAACTAGCAATAAAATTATTGAAATCCCGAAAGCTGACGATAAAATAGTGTATGATTTGGGTGATGATATGGATGATGAAGAAGAAGATTTTAAAATTATTTCAACCTCAGAATTCATCAAAAATATTGAAGTGGTTTATGAAGAAATCGCACATCAAACGGACAATGATTTTGTAATTACGTCATTCACGACGCAAATCGAAGAGCCAATGCTGAAATTTGTTTTTCTTCTT
>DATIRG010000343.1:0-3214 GCA_035470005.1 Lutibacter sp.
TCGTTAAGTTACGGCCATTCAGGCGTTCAAAGAGAAACTGTGGAACGATTGATTGATTTTTACAACAACGATATTATCCCGGTGGTTTTTGAGCAGGGATCATTGGGCGCTTCCGGTGATTTGGCGCCTTTGGCCCATATGTCTTTGCCGTTGATTGGCAAAGGAGAAGTGTATTTTAACAATGAAATTGTTTCCAGTGATGTAGTATTAAAAAAATTTAACTGGAACAAAATTGAATTGAAATCTAAAGAAGGATTGGCTTTGTTGAACGGTACCCAATTTATGAGTGCTTATGGTGTTCACTTAATTTTGAAATCTTACAAACTTTCTTATTTGGCCGACCTAATTGGTGCGCTTTCTTTGGATGCTTTTGATGGAAGAATTGAACCTTTTAATGAATTGATCCATTTTATACGGCCACATAACGGACAAATAAAAACGGCGCAACACATTAAAGATTTTTTGGAAGACAGCGAAATTGTTGCGCAGCATAAAGAACATGTGCAGGATCCGTATTCTTTTAGGTGTATGCCGCAAGTTCATGGCGCCAGCAAAGATGCCTTAAACTATTGCAAAAAAGTATTCGCGACCGAAATTAATTCGGTGACCGACAATCCGATTATTTTTACGGAAGCCAATGAAATCATTTCCGGTGGAAATTTTCACGGACAGCCTTTGGCCCTGGCTTTTGACTTTTTGGGAATCGCGATGGCTGAGCTGGGAAGCATTTCAGAAAGAAGAACTTTTCAATTGATCTCCGGACAACGGAATTTACCGCCCTTTTTGGTGAAAAATCCGGGATTGAACAGCGGTTTGATGATTCCTCAGTATACTGCAGCAAGCATCGCCAGCCAAAATAAACAATTGGCAACGCCGGCATCTGTAGATTCCATAGTTTCAAGCAACGGGCAGGAAGACCACGTGAGTATGGGCGCCAATGGTGCCACAAAAACCAAGCAAATTGTTGACAATATTGAAACAATTTTTGCCATTGAACTGCTGAACGCTTCACAGGCTTTGCATTTTAGAAAACCTTTAAAAAGCTCCGAATTTTTGGAATCGTTTTTGGAAATGTACCGAAGTGAAGTTCCTTTCATTGAAAATGACACCATTTTAAGCACCGAAATTATTAAAACGGTTACATTTTTAACCAATCTAAACATTGACCCTGAGGAATTGTTTTTGTAAATAATTCCTCTTCATTTAGTTGAAATGAATTCAATCTTTGCGTCTTTCATTCGAGAAAATAAGAACTGGATGTTGCTGAATATTTAATTTTATTTTAATCGATTTTTAAGCACTAATCCGTTGGTGCGATGTTTTTTAATTAGAACTTTAGACTGTTTATTTAAGCATTTTAACCAATTATTAAAATTCTGCTTCAATTCGTCAAGTTTTATTTTAAATCATTGATTTTACAGCCATTATGTCGTAAATTTAGGTAAGTTTTTAAAAAGCAATAATTTTATGGCCCTTAAAAAAGGCGTTAAAATTAAAAGTTTTTACCCCAAAACCGTATCCCTGCAAACATATCCCGAAATCCATATCCCTATTTGGTTAAATATGAATTTAACTTAATAACAGACACGTCTCACGCTTAACTTATATGTTAAGTATTGTTTGGTATTCACCTTGTTGAATACGGGAATTATTGAATTATTTATTGAATTATTTTTCAAAAAATTCAAATTATGAAAAATTTTACTTTTCTAAGAGAAACGTCCACTTTAAGTCCAAAACAATTGCGCTGTTGTTGGCGACACTTGCTTTATGTGGCCTTATTTATTGTGACGACCGTGCTGACTGGCTTTAAGTTAACGGCCCAAAACTTACCTGGAACAGTTCCTGTACTTACTCCTATTGGCGGTTTTGGCGTTGACGGCGATGCGTACGCCAACACACCATTACCAGATATTGGAGACTGGTTTTATAATCCGTTATATCCAGGATCTGGAGGTTCCTTATTTAATCCCGACGGAAGTGTTAAGGATCCTACTAGGACTTTCTTTTTACAAGATGATTGGGGAACATTTGATGGCACAACATTTTTAACATCTACCAAAATAGATATGGATCCCAATGATTATGAATGGGGACCAGCAAATAATCTTCTCGCTAAAGATGATATGCAGAATGTAGGTGCCCACTTTGCTTTTTCAGGCCCAAATGAAACAGGTGATTTGTGGTGTATTTTTGCCGCAGACCGTCAAGTTGTAAAGGGTGACGCATACATTGATTTTGAGTTTTTGCAAAAATCATTGACTATGACGGGTACAACCAATGGTGGATTTGAATCTGCAGGAACTGATGGCGGAAGGACTGTGGGTGACTTGTTGGTAACCCTGATCTTCACAAATGGTGGTACTTCAGCCGAAATTCAAATACGTGTATGGGAACCTATAACTAAAGGTTTTGAGTATGTACTTCATCCTAACTCTGAGTTCGCAGGCTATATTTTTGCTACCAATAATCTTGCGATAACCGATGTGCCTTTTGACGTATATGGAACCAAACCTGGTATTTATGAGCCTAACCAATGGGCTGAAGGTGCTATAAACTTAACTCAGTTACTTAATTTTGCCAACAATCCTTGTCGTCAACTTAGCACTTTATTTGTTAGAACAAAAACTTCACAATCACCTCAAGCTGAATTAAAAGATTTCCCTGGAATTATTCAGTTAAATTTAGGTCTTGATGATTTTGCAGTAATATGTCCAAATAATGTAACACTGCCTGCTTGTTCAACTCAAGAACAAATAAATACCGCTTTCGCTGATTGGAAAGCAGGTTTCTCTTATAATGGTGGCGTTATTCCTGTTACAGAAAGCTACGCTTATACTGGTGGTGCAATTATAGGCAGTAATTTAAATACTGTTTTACCTCCTGATAGTTGCGGAGGAACTGTTTCTATAACCTATACTGCAACAGATTTTTGTGAACAAATAGTTTCATGTTCAGCAACATTTACGGTTACTCCGGATACGGTAGCCCCTATATTCAATACAATACCTCAAAACATAACGGTAGCTTGTCGCGGTGATGTGCCTGATATGATCAATTTAGGTTGGACTGACAACTGTGACGGTTCAGGAAGTGTTCTTGGAACTGATGTTTCTGACGAAAAATCCTGTCCTGAAACTATTACCAGAACCTGGACATATACTGATGCCTGCGGAAATACTGCAAGCGCAGTACAAATCATCACTGTGGATGA
>DATIRG010000344.1:0-5648 GCA_035470005.1 Lutibacter sp.
GTTCTTATGGAAATTGCAGGATTTGCTTTAAAACTTTCAACAACTTCATTTAAGGTAAAAGGCGGCAAGTCCGCTTCTTTTACAAACCAAATTCCTTTATTCGCCGTGTGTTGTGTTCTTTCTGAATGTTGGGATTTCACAAAACTTTCTAAGGCGATTTGTTCTCCGGTAGCATCAACAAACTGAATGATTTTTCCGTCGTTTAATTTTACCGCGCCGTAGGTTCCGTTGATGAAATTTTTCCATTCCCAGGCTTGTGACCCCAAGAAAATGGCACCGCCAATAATGGTAAGCAACATATAAAAAGTAACTTTTGCTTTATTCATCTGATGTCCTGCATCAACCGCCAACACCATGGTTACCGATGAAAATATCAAAATAAAAGTCATTAACGCCACATAATACATCGGTGCATGCGCACCATGTAAAAAAGGAAAGTGGGTAAAAACTTCGTCGGCTATTGGCCAGGAATCGTTAAATTTAAAGCGCATTAAGCCATAAGCACCCAAGAAACCGGAAAATGTTAGTGCATCTGATAAAATAAAGAACCACATCATCATTTTACCATAGCTTGCGCCTAATGGTTTTTCGTTTCCGCCTTTCCAGGATGTTCCATTATTTTCAGTAGGAATAGTTACTTCCATAAAAGTTTGTTTTGATTTTTAGTTATAGTTCTGCCAAAAGTACATATTTTTTATTATCTAATAAAATAGAAAAATAAAAACAAATATATCCAAAGAATGTCTACAAAATGCCAGAAAATGGCGCCCAATTCAAGTCCAAGCGTATCATTAGCTGAATATTTTTTATTGAAATGGTTAAAAATTACGACCAACAATACCACAATTCCCGCCGTAATATGAGCTAAATGTGTAATGGTGATACCATAAATGAACGATGATTTTACAGTGCTTTGTTCACCCGTAAAAAATAATCCCGACTTTAAGAGTTCACTAAATCCTTCAAACTGAAAGAACACAAATCCAATACCCAAAAATAAGGTTGATAACAAAAAAACACTTGTGATTTGTCTATTATTTTGTTTGATGAAGTATTTGGCCAGCATAAAAGTGATGCTGCTTAACACAATTAAAAGTGTGCTGATATAAAAAGCCTGCGGCAAATCGAAAGAAACCCAATCAATACGTTTTCTGCTTACCACATAAGCACTGGTAAGTCCGGCAAACATCATCGTCATGCTCACCATAGAAACCCACAACATAGGTTTTGCCGATTTCCGTTTTGCAAGGAGGTATTCTTGTTCTAAAGTTTGTTTCATGAAATTGTTTTATTATTGAACTATTGATTCTTTTTTAATTATTTATAATTTATCATTCATCATATCCCGATAGCTATCAGGACGTAAATTAAAAATTGTAATTCAGGTTTTTAATGTAAAAATTTATCCACCACATAAATAACCTGAACCAATGTAATGTACAATACGCTCGACAGCATTAATTGTCTTGCTTCTACATTTGTTTGGTTTTTATACAGTTTAACTGCATAAAATAACATGACGCTGCCCAACAATGCAACAATAACTGCTGTGACCGGATAAATATAAAAATTTCCTGTCAATTTCAATACAGGAATTACAGAAACTATAATCAGGCAAACCGTGTAGATAATAATTTGCACCACCGCCTTTTTATTTTTTTGTCCCATTGGCATCAAATTAAATCCTGCTTTTTTGTATTCATCATACTGAAGCCAGGCGATTGCCCAAAAGTGCGGAAATTGCCAAAAGAACTGAATTAAAAACAACATGCCGGGTTCTATGGAAAAATTGTCGGTTGCTGCTACCCAGCCCAACATAAAAGGAATCGCACCTGGTATTGCACCAACAAAAACGGCCAACGGCGTTATCGATTTTAGCGGCGTGTAAACGCTGGTGTATAGAAAAATAGAAATGGCGCCGAACAAGGCACTTTTCGGATTGATGCTGTATAAAATGGCCAAGCCTAAAATGGTAAAGGAAACTGCGATGACCATCGCCATGGAAACGTGCATTCTGCCGGTTGGCAAAGGTCGGTTCATGGTGCGTTTCATTAAGGTATCTGTATCTTTTTCAATAATTTGGTTGAAGGCATTTGAAGCCCCAACCATTAAATAGCCACCAATAGCCAGTAAAATAAGGATTGAAACCTTTATTTCTTCAACAGCCAATAAATAGCCGGCCAACGAAGAAAATACAACGCTTAGGGACAAACCGACTTTGGTTAACTGCTTAAAATCACTAAATACCGCTGAAAAATTCACCTTTTGTGGAATGTATTTTGAGGTTATTTGCATTAAAATTGTTTAAAATAGTGCAAATATATTTTATTATTACAGAATTACAACCTTAAAACAAGCGGATTAAAAAAATCTTTTAAATAAAATTAAAAATTATCTTTGCAGTTAATAGAAATGTTTTAAATTTGCCGTCTCATTTAAGCAATTAAATGCGCGTTCATTACAAAATTTGCGAAAGTAGCTCAGGGGTAGAGCACCACCTTGCCAAGGTGGGGGTCGCGGGTTCAAATCCCGTCTTTCGCTCTATAAAATAGAATACCAATGCAGGAGTGGTGGAATTGGTAGACACGCTGGACTTAAAATCCAGTGAGCTGTAAGGCTCGTGCGGGTTCAAGTCCCGCCTCTTGTACAAAAAAACCTTGTTAATCAAATGATTTTCAAGGTTTTTTTAATTTTAATAAATTTGAAATGGCATATGTTTATATTTTATACTCAAAATCTCTAAACTGTCATTATATTGGCAGTTGTGAAAATTTGAAAAATAGATTGTTTGAGCATAGCAATGGAACTTTTGAAAATAGTTTTACTTCAAAAACTAAAGATTGGGTATTAATATTAAAAATTGAAAATTTAGGCTATCAGCAATCCAGAGACGTTGAAAAACATATTAAAAGGATGAAAAGTAAAATTTTTATTGAAAACTTAAATAAATACCCTGAATTAGTTGAGAAACTAAAGACTAGATATTCCTGACGGGTTCATTCCGATAGCTATCGGAACCCTCCTCATGTACGAAAAAAGCCGAAACAATTTGTTTCGGCTTTTTTTATTTTGATTAAATTTTTTATTCTTCATTTATTTTTCCAACAGCTTTTCACTGTAATAAACCAGTTCAGAAGTTATTTTGCCTTCGTCATTAAAGTTGTGGATATAAAATACTGGTAAAACAATGTTCTTTTTGTCGGATTTTCTGATCATTCTAAAATTCCACCAAGATTGCACCACTTTTGCATTTCCCAATTCATAATTTAAATAGTCAGGATAGCCGGTGATATCAATACTGGTAATGTCAAACATTTCAAACATTTTTTTATCAACTTCTTTCATTTGTTCCAAAGTTAAAGGCTTATCATTTGGGCCCATTTCGCTGGTTGAAAATTCAGCCTTTTCGTCATAAAAGTTATAAGCGGTTGGAAAATCCTTATTTTCAAAGGCGTAGATCATTCTTCGCACTTTGTTGATATAGTCGTGATTGTTATAGATAGTTCCGTTTTTTCTTTCACTGTTGCTGTTGCCAATTTCCTGGTATATCCTGCTATCATAATAATTCATCATTGTTTTAATTTTATTGTTTTTATCAACAATAAACAACCGATGAAACGGCATGTCTAATTTTACGCCCGTTTTGTTATGCACGCCTTTTACATGTTCCCAGGTTTGAACCCAAACAACATCATCATTGGCGCCGTCTTTATATTCAAGGGCGTCCGGATAAGCACCTGGTGATCTTGTGATGCTAAAATAATTAAAATTGTCTTTCCAAAACTTTACATCGTTTAAAAAACTTTGCTTGTCGCCGCCTTTAGCATCTTTGTTGGTGCTTGATCCGTAAAATTGTCTAAAGTCATCGGCTAAATAGCTGGCCACCTTTTTTTCGTCACCATTAACAAATGCCTGCATCATAGATTCAACAGTGGTAATTGCGGGATGCTCAGAAAAAATAGTTCCGTTTGTTTTCTTTTGAGCGTACGAGATGAATGTAGCAATCATCATCAAAATAAGTGTGATTTTTCTCATGGTAGTAAATTTTCTTAGTTAGTAGTACGATAAATCTAATAAAAATATTTTGATTTTAATTCATTTAAGTTGTTTATTTTCAGGTTGTTACTTTAAGTATATTAAATACGGAAAACCATATTTTAAATAAACATAACCTATTGATTGAAGTATATAACCAGTTGTTTGATAAAAATGATTTTAAGTTTTATACGTTCTTTAAAGGAATTTGCTGAAAAACTTTTAGGAGCCTGAACTTTTTAACGGGATTGTTGAATGATAACAAATATATTTCCCCTTAAGCTCCAATGCAAAAAGCGCCAAACTGGCCATGATGCGTCATCGAAAACGAATAGTCTAACAACATTTCTCCCTGAAAAAGTTGCGGAACACCTTGGACATTTTTTTCGATTTTTAATTGCGCAACCTCAAGTTTTAATTTCTTCGCAAAAACTGCTAAAACTTTTTGATAAGTTTGACTGTGTTGGGTTTCAAAATCCGGCTGATCAAATTCAAAACAATTGCTTAAAAAATTGTTCTCTCGATTTTTAGTAAAGGCCATAGTATAAATAAAATCTTCGCCAATTTCCGATTCCGTAAAAAACAGTGTGTTGTTTATTAAAACGGTTCCTTTATTTTTTGAAGTTAAATGGCACGCCAAATTTTTGGGCGCAAAAAATCTTTCTTTGTGTGTTTGAAGATATGCTTTATAAGCACTTTCTTTCATGCTCCACAACAGCCAAACGGTTTCAAACGGATTGTCTGAATCTAAAATATATTCTTGTTCTATGGGCGTAAAAAGCTTGTCTAAAAAACCTTTCCGCTGCCAATTGCTTTGTTTGGCTGCCAGTTTTAAATCGACAAGATCGTTTCCAATCATTTATTTTTCGCTTAATTTGGTTTCAATAATTTTTAACGCTGCTTTTACTGTTAACATTTTTTCCATGGACTCATTGTCAACTATAATGTCAAATTCATCTTCAACATCCAAAATAACATCCACCAAATTGGCCGAATTAATTTTAAGGTCTTTGATGAAATCGGTGTTTTCAGATAAATTTTCAAACGCTTCCTCATCCTGAATATAAGGCTTTACTATTTTTTTTAACGCGGTAATTAAGACATCTTTTTCCATATTTTTAGTTATTGTATTTTTTAAAAATGATACAGCCGTTTACATCGCCAAAACCAAAACTTGCTTTGGCGATTATATTTAATGGTCTGTTTATTAGTTTTTTTGGTATTTTTTCTTCATCAATGATAGCCAAAATTGTTGGATCTACGTCTTCGCAATTGGTATTTGGAAATAGGAATCCTTCTTTTAACTGTAAAACTGCGGCAACACTTTCTATTGATCCTGCGGCGGCTAAACAATGTCCAACCATCGATTTTAACGAATTGATATATGGAAAATCTTTTCCTTTTCGCCCTAAAGCCGCAACCCAATTTTCTATTTCCAAAGAGTCCTTTGAAGTCGCGGTTAAATGTCCGTTTATGGCATCAATGTCATCAGCCTTTATTCCCGCATTTTTAATGGCTGAAGTAATGCAATGTTGCACGGCGACAGGGTTTGGTGCCGTAAGCGTTCCGCCATTTCGTTGTCCGCCAGAATTTACCGCACCACCCAAAATTTC
>DATIRG010000345.1:0-14274 GCA_035470005.1 Lutibacter sp.
CCTTGCTAAAATCGACTTTAAGCCCTTTAGCATCCATAATTGTCTTTAATTTGATTGCAATTTCCTGAGCTTCTAAGCCATCATAACCATAAATTGTGGCGGCAGCTTTTTGAGGCGAATACGAATTGGAATTTAAAAAATATAAGTGGGTATAAATTGTTGCATTTGGATTGCTTAAATCGACTTTAACTTTATTTTGGGCAATTAAAGAAGCTGAAAACAATAAAAAAAATAAGAATAATTTTTTCATTATTTGTATTGATTAAGGTAAAAACAAATTTAGGAATTAAATTAAAGTCCTAAATTTCTGATGCCAAATTATTTTGTTTTATTTTTTTTGAAAAATTTCCCTTTCGCTGGTGATTTAAAGGGAACGGCGTCATTAAAAGTGTTTTTGGCCGGTGCATTTTTGTTTTTTCGCCAGCTGTTATTCTCAGGTAACAATTTTTGTAACAAGTCTGTTCGGCCGACTTTTGTAAGGGTATTTCTGATCCATTGCTGATTTTCCTTTTTATACCAGAAGAAAAATCGGTGTTGTTCGTCTTTTTCCTGTTTGGTCCTTGGTGTTTTTGTTGGTTTCATGGTATAAGGATGATAACCGCTATAATAAATAACTGTAGCAACTGTCATTGGCGTTGGCGTAAAACCTTGAACCTGTTCTAATTGAAAGCCCATATCTTTAGTTTCTGCGGCCAAATTTGCCATATCTTCCAATTCACAAGCCGGATGACTGGAAATAAAATATGGAATCAGTTGCAGATTTAGTTTTTTACGAATATTTATGGCGTCAAAACGCTCTTTAAATTTATGGAAATAAGTGAAAGAAGGTTTTCGCATCAATTTCAAAACGTTGTCTGATGTATGTTCTGGTGCCACTTTCAATCGGCCGGAAACATGGTTGGTCATCACTTCTTCCGTATAAGCGTCCAGCTCTTTTGGATCGGCCAATTTGTTGAATTCAGGAACCAACAAATCGTGTCGAATTCCGCTTCCTATAAATGATTTTTTTACTTTCGGATGTTTGTCAACTGCTTTATAAAGCTCCGTTAAAGGTTTGTGTGATGTGTCTAAATTATGACAAATCACAGGAGAAATACAAGAAGGCGAAACACATCTGTCGCAAATTTCCTGCACTTTTCCTTTCATTTTGTACATATTTGCCGATGGTCCGCCAATATCCGACAAATAGCCTTTAAAATCGGGCATGTTCGCAACTTTGTCCACTTCTTTTAAAATAGACTCCTGACTTCTGCTTGCAATAAATTTTCCCTGATGTGCGGAAATGGTGCAAAAACTGCAGCCACCAAAACAACCACGATGGATATTGATGGAAAATTTAATCATTTCAAACGCGGGAATTGGTCCGCGTAAATTGTATTTTGGATGCGGCAAGCGCGTGTAAGGCAAATCGAAAGAAGCATCAATTTCGGCTTCTGTCATGGTTTCATAAGGCGGATTTATCACCAAAGTATAATCGTTCACTTCTTGCAAAATACGGTTTGCGTGCAGTTTATTGGATTCCTGTTCAATCACTTTAAAATTTGCAGCATAGGATTTTTTATCCTTTAAACAAATTTTATGTGAATTGATGGTTACATCTTCCCAGTTTTTATTTTTAGGAATTTCATCGTTTATATCAACCAAAAAAGCAGTTTGTTTTACCGTTCTGATGCTTGAAAAAGGCACGCCTTTCTTCAATAAATTCACAATTTCGTGTAACGGTTGTTCGCCCATTCCATAAACCAGCAAATCGGCTTTTGAATCGATTAAAATGGTTGGCTTTAAAGTGTCACTCCAATAATCATAATGGGTAACTCGTCTAAGTGAAGCCTCAATTCCGCCAATTAAAACCGGAACCTCGGGAAACTTTTCCTTTAAAATAGTTGAATAAACGGTAGTTGCATAATCAGGCCTGAAACCTTTATCGCCGTTTGGCGTATAAGCATCATTGTCGCGCTTTCTTTTGCTGGCGGTATAATTGCTCACCATTGGATCCATGCAACCGCCGGTAACTGCAAAAAACAATTTTGGCGCACCCAATTTGGTGAAATCCTGCAAATTATCGTGTACACTCGGTTGTGGCACAATGGCCACTCTTAATCCATAACTTTCCAAAAGACGGCCAATCACAGCAGCGCCAAACGCAGGATGATCCACATAAGCATCACCTGTAAATAATATTACATCAAGTTCATCCCAGCCTCTGAGTTTCACCTCTTTGTTAGTGGTAGGCAACCAATCTGAAAGTTTATTCATCATATTTTGCAAAAATACGCTAAAAATAATAATTGAGAATTATTTCTTTTTTATCGGTATTAATTTTTTTAAAGTTTGCAATTTATCAACATTGATTCAATTAACTGATTATCAAAACGCAAATTTTTTACTTTAATAAAGCACAATCAGATTTATAACAATGATTATAAAATAAAGTCTATTATTTACTAAAAAATTTAAGGTAACAATAACATTTTGATGTCACAAATTTTGAACAACAAAGAGTACATTTGCATCCAATTATAAAATATCAAAAACAATAATATGAGTTCCACTCAAGTAAAACAAAAAAAATCAAAAATCAAGTTGATGCATCAATACTATGGCTATACTGGTTTTTATAGTTTTTTGGGAAGTAGTATGTTAAAAGCCATTCCATTAATTTTGCTGTTTATAGGAGGTATTTTAGCGATTCATTTTTTTGTAATTGATGTTAATACACTTTTAAATATTATCACAGATACGTTTCCTACTTTGGGCGTTTTGGGTGTATTTTTAATTTCCGAATCCATTTTAGGATTAATTCCGCCCGAACTTTTTATCGCTTGGGCAAGTAAATCAGCTTTTCCCTTGTTATATTTATCAATTTTGGCATTGATATCTTATGTTGGAGGAATCATCGCCTATTTCATTGGCGTAGCCATAACAAAAATACCTAAAGTTCACGTATATCTTGAAGTGAAAATGGCCAAACATATTAGAAACATCAGAAAATGGGGTGGCTTTTTAATTGTTGTAGGCGCACTGTTACCAATACCATATTCCATTACCACCTTGGCCGCAGGGATTATTAAATATCCATTAAAAGGTGTATTGCTTTTTGGATTGTTGCGTTTTGTGCGATTCTATTTGTATGCGATTGCAATTTTTAATTTGGTAGATTAATCTTAATATCGATTTAATTTTTAGAATTGAAGAAGAATAAACGAAAGGTTAAAGATGCTTTTCAGTAGTTTATTTTGTGATATTCAATTCTTGTCCAATACTGATCTCGTTGTTAGCAAGCGCATTAATTTTTTTAAGTTCTTCAACGGTTAAACCATATCTTTTTGAGATGTTGTACAAAGTATCGCCTTTCACAACAATATGCTGGGCCAAACTCATATTTTCTACTTTTTTAAACGGAATCCCTAAAACTTCCGCATCATATTTGTGTAAATCATATTTTTCAATTAAGCCAATTAATTTTGCGGGATAACGTCTGTCAGTTGCATAACCGGCTTCACTTAAACCTTGCGCCCAACCAACATAATCGCCATCTTTCAGAGTAAATAAATTGGCATAGCGACTTCTTGTGGTTAAAAATAACGAATGGTCTCTGTATGAATTAAGCGGATCTTTGTACACCCTAAAACATTCTCCTTTTTCATCGTCATCGTGCAAAGTATGGTCGCCTTCCCAGCCTTTGTGGCACTTTATACCGAAATGGTTATTCGATCTTTTTGTAAGTTCGCTGTTGCCGCTAGTAGATTCGATAATTCCCTGTGCCAATTTTATGCTGGCTGGGATTTTAAATTCCCGCATTTCTTTCATAGCTTCATCTTTATAAGTATTGATATACTCAATGGTTGATGTTGCAATGGATTGTTTAACTTCAATTGTTTTTTCTGCTGGCGTGCGTTTTTCTGAAGCTGCCACCACTTTCTTTTCAGTTGCCGGTGTTTTGTGCTTTGTGTGAACAACCTGCTTTTTAGAGTTACAGCTTGATAAAAAACTGATGGTTAACAAACAAATTAAAACAACTTTTATCTTCATATTTAAACTATTTGCAATAAGTTTTTATTTTTTAATACCAAATTCATCCCTTCAATTCCTTGTAAACCACCAGTATGAATTGCCAAAATTTTAGTTCCTTTTTTGAAAAAATCATTTTTGATCAAATCCACGATGCCAAACATCATTTTTCCTGTATAAACAGGATCTAAAGGCGTTTTTGTTTCACTTTTGAATTTGTTGATAAATATAATTAATTCTTCTGAAACTTTTGCATAACCACCAAAATGATAATTATTACATAAACTCCAATTATCCCGTTTTAGTATGTATTTTCTGATTTCATGTTGTAAAAAATCACCTTTTAACGCTGGAAAACCAATTGCCTTTTGATGAATATTTAGCGAATTTATAATTCCTGATATAGTTCCTCCTGTGCCAACTGCACAACAAATTACATCGTATTTCGCATCTTCCGCTGTCAAGATTTCTTCGCAGCCTTTTACCGCAAAATTATTTGTGCCGCCCTCGGGAACCAAATAAAAGTCACCAAATTTTTCGTGAAGCGCAGTAATAAATTCGGTTGAAGTTTTGTCTCTGTAAGCAGTTCTTGAAACAAATTCAAACTGCATATTGTGTTCTGAAGCAAATTTTAAGGTTGGATTATTTTGAATTGTTTCAGCCAAATTATTTGCCAATTCATCGCCTCTAATAATTCCGATGGTTTTTAGATTGTAAGCAAATCCGGCTGCGGCGGTTGCGGCAATATGGTTTGAATAAGCGCCTCCAAAAGTAAGCAAGGTGCTTTTTTGTTGTTTGGCGGCTTCCGCTAAATTGTATTTTAATTTTCGGTATTTATTTCCTGAAATAAACGGATGCAATTCATCTTCGCGTTTTATAAAAAGAGACACACCACTATTTTCAATTTCAGAAAAGTGAATTTGTTGAATGCGGCTATTTTTATTTTCTAGGAGCAATTTTCTGTCTTTTCTTCAATTTCGGCCCATTCATCCATCAACTTTTCCACTTTGCTTTTTTTCGCCTTGTAGTTTTCGAAAAAATTAGGTTTGTTTGAAGTTGCCTCATAATCCTTTACCAAAGCCTCATCCATTTCCAAAATTTCCTTTTCCAAATTATCAATTTGCGTTTCAATTTTCGACAATTGGTTTTTCAACTTTTTAAGTTCCTTATCTTCTTCTCTTGAAGAATGAGAAACTTCTTTTTTGGAAGTTTCCGTCTTTTTTGCAACCACGGTTCTTTTTTCAGCTTCACGCAAATTTTCTATCTGATGTTGCTCCAGGAAAAAATCGATATCACCCAAATATTCTTTAATTACCTTATCTTTAAAACCATAAACAGTTGTAGCCAATCCTTGTAAAAAATCCCTGTCGTGTGAAACTAAAATTAACGTTCCTTCAAACTTTTTAAGCGCCATTTTTAGCACATTTTTTGAAGCAATATCCAAGTGGTTCGTAGGCTCATCCATAATCAACACATTGAATGGCGACAGCAATAATTTGCACAATGCCAATCTGTTTCTTTCACCACCCGACAACATTTTTGCTTTTTTGTCTACTGTATCTCCACTAAACAAAAACGATCCCAACATATCTCTAACGCGTGATCGGTTGGTATCTGTTGCGGCATCTTCCATGATTTCCAATACCGTTTTTTCCGCATCCAAATACTCCGACTGGTTTTGGGCAAAATAGCCGATTTCAACATTGTGGCCCAATTTTAAATGACCACCGTGCGGAATTTCTCCCACCATAATTTTTGCCAGCGTCGATTTTCCTTGTCCGTTTTGTCCGACAAAAGCGATTTTACTGTTTCTTTCTATGAGCAAATCCACATCTTCCAACACATGCTTTTTGCCGTAACTTTTTGATAAATTTTCTGCTTCTATGACAATTTTTCCGGGTTCTTTGGAAATTTGAAACTTCACATTCATCACCGCATTGTCATCATCATCAACTTCGATGCGTTCCACTTTATCCAATCTTTTTATTAAAGATTGCGCCATCGTTGCCTTGTTGGCCTTTGCCCTAAACTTATCTATTAAAACTTGTGTGGCCTTAATTTCTTTTTCCTGATTTTTTTGCGCCTGTAATTGTTTTTCTTTTATTTCACCGCGCAATAACAAAAACTGAGAATATGGTTTTTTGTAATCGTATATCTTGCCCAACGAAATTTCTATGGTTCGGTTGGTGACATTATCCAAAAACATTTTATCATGCGAAACCAAAACGATGGCTCCGGAATAAACTTTCAGAAAATTTTCCAGCCAAATAATAGATTCTATATCCAAATGGTTTGTTGGCTCATCCAGCAATAAAATGTCATTTTCCTGCAAAAGCAACTTTGCCAATTCGATTCGCATTCTCCATCCTCCGGAAAAAGTGTCCGTCAATTTGTCGAAATCCTCTCTTTGGAAACCAAGACCTTGCAATATTTTTTCGGTATTTCCTTGATAATTATAACCGCCCAACAATTCATATCGATGAGAAAACTCATTTAAATTAACCATTAAATCATGATAGTATTCACTTTCATAATCGGTTCTTGTCACCAATTCATGGTTGATAATTTCCAATTTTTCTTCCAGCTGCTTAATTTCTTGGAAGGCCTGATAAGCTTCTTCCAAAATTGTTCTTCCTTCAACAAAATCAATATCCTGACGTAAAAATCCTATTCTCACCTCTTTATCAAAAGCCATCGTTCCGCCAGAATTTTCAATATCCTTAGAAAGAACTTTTAGCAAGGTGGATTTTCCAGCACCATTTTTTCCGATTAGTCCAATTCTGTCACCTTTATTTAGTTTAAAAGTAACTCCTGAAAAGAGATCGGAACCGGCAAAAGAAACCGATAAATTATGTACGTTAAGCATTAATAGTTTATAATTTAATGTAAATTTGTATGCGTTTTAAAAATCGTACAAAAGTACTACAAATAAATTTGGCACTCAATTAAAGTTTTTAATTTAATAATTGGCTGAATTTCAATCTAATAAAATAATAAATGTTTAAAAAAGGAAGTAAGCTTTACAGCATTTTATTCAATAAATGTCCGCGATGTCACGAAGGGGATTTCATGAGAGAGAAGAATATGTTTAAATTACACAAGGCTTTTCAAATGCATGAACAATGCTCAAAATGTGGCTTAAAATACATGATGGAACCCTCCTTTTATTATGGTGCCATGTATGTAAATTATGCGCTCACTGTTGGAATTTCAATTGCAACTTTTGTTATTGTTACCCTGTTTTTTGACTTTAGTTTGGTGGAAAGTTTTGTGCCGATTGTGATTGCTTTGGTTTTAACAGCTCCACTTACTATCAGGTTTTCAAGGATAGGCTGGATCAATCTTTTTGTAAAATATGATCCTAATGCCATTAAATCTAAAGAAAACGCGTAATAGAAATTTCTTTATCCAACACAACTCCGTTTTCTAAATGATCATAAAGTGCATTTGCAAGCGTTGGTGCAATCATTACACCACGCGTTCCAAGTCCGTTTAAAACCGCCAAATTTGGGTGCTTTGGATGTTTTCCTGCCATTGGCCTTCTGTCTTTAACCGTTGGCCTTATCCCGGCAACATGTTCAACAATTGTGTAAGGAACCGTAATAAATGTTTCCAATTTGGTGGTCAGTTCATTTTTGCCTTCTTCCGTTGGATGCTGTGTTTTGTCTTTCCAATTAAAAGTGGCGCCCACTTTGTACAAATTATCCCCAAGCGGAAACACAAACAAAGCAGCTTTTATTAAAAAATCAACATTTAAATTGGGTGCATGAATGGTAATTAACTCACCTTTGGCTTCCTGCATGGGCAACTCATTAAAAAAAGGATTATTTTTTAAACCGAAGCCTTCGCAAAAAACAATTTTTGATGCCACTACATCTTTATTTTCAACCCTGTTTTCATAAATTTCTAAGGCTTCATATTGAAAACTTTCATTCCTGATTAGTTTTCTTTGCGATAAATAATTCCGATAATCCTCTATTAACGATTTTGTATCGATTCGTCCTGTATTTAATAATTTCCCATAACCAAAATTGGACAAAACTCCTTCATGCTTTTCCTTAATTAATTTGGTATCCATAAAATTGGAAAGCGTTGGATTGTCACAGGCCGCAAACCAATTATTTTGTTCTTCCACCGATTTAAATACGCGATAAATGTCTAATGGATAATCGTATTTTTTATTGAATTGAATTTCTAAGTCCGCATAAAATGGCAAAGCGATTTGTAATTGTTCTATTGCATTCCAAACATGCGTGAAGCGTTTTAATACTACCGGATTGTATACGCCGCCTGCTACAATAGAAGAATTCTGGGAATTGTCCTCAAAAACCAAAAATGACTTTTTATGTTTTTCCAATTCTTTTGTAAAAGCCAATCCCGCCAATCCCAAACCAACTATAATATAATCTACTTGCATGGTGTAAAGTTACTTTTTAAAACAAAAACTCCCGCAAATTGCAGGAGTTTTTAGATTTCGATATTAATTTTTTTTAGTAATTCCACATATTGAGTTCCTTATTTCTGATATCATCTTTAATTTTATCAGATTCCAATACTTGAAATAATGCATTTCCCTTGACGTATTGATCCACATCCCGGTCGCCGTAAATATTTTCTTCTTTATAGATAATTGAACTAAATCTTCGGGCATTCAGCAAATGGTCATATGAAATTGGATAAGCTGAATTCTTCTGATTGAAAACTTTTGCGTTATGAAGCACTTCGCGTGCATCTGGAAAATAAACCCAGAACAATGCCAATTGTTCAGAAATATCAATATCCTCTCTACCCATAGTTTGCACATCTGGCGCAATTGGGGCCAAAGCCACCAAGCGATATTTTAATTCACCCTGACGTTTGTCAAAATACCAAAGTCCTTTAATTTTAAATCCTTCAATATCTTGTGAGGTTAAATTAATTTTATCAACATATTCATCAATATTCTGATTTCCGGCATTCATTTCATCAAAACCTGCATCTGTAGTATCTACTCTAAAAAGCTTGCTGTTAATCTCAGCACTGCTCATTTTAGCAGTAAAATAGGAATCATCATAAATTTCTGTGATATCTCCGTTTTTTATACCTTTTAACAGTGTATCAAACAACGATCGCCTATCAAGTGATACAGTTATTGTGTCAACCGGATAATAAAATGGCATATTAATTCGCTCATTTAGATCAATATACTCCCAAACAACTTTAGACCAAAGAATATCTCTATCGTCAACATAACCATAGGCCAATGGTTTATCATAGTCTACAGCTTTTTGTGCTTCCGTTTTTTTTCCAATATCAGAAGGTTTCTTGGCATTCAACAAATTTGACTGCGCATACATGGTATTAAACAGCACAAATGCCAAAATAAAAATTCCAATATTTTTCTTATTCATCATTTAAAATTTATTTTATTGTATTTCAATACTCACTGCCGAAGCATTTTTTATTTTATAAGAGTTGTTACCTGATAACGACGATTTAATATCGAATATTGTAATCACATCACCTCTTTTTGCTTTTGCAATTGCTTTTCTGGCAGCGTCATTCATTTTATTTCCACCAACAACCACGGCCGATTGTCCAGGCACTTTAAGGGTAAATCCGGAGGTATTAAGCACCAAGTCGAAATCAAAATCAGGCAATTCTGCACTCACTGTAGAATTCTCTAAACTTGATGAAGGCATTTTAACATAGCCAGATTGTTTTCTTATGGCTCCACTAGGTGAAGGAATATCCTTAATCCTAAAAGCCTGTGATGAACTAACCGACTGTCCGTTAGGTAATTTTCCCGTAACGTTTATTTTAACTTCTCTTCCTGTGCCCGGTGTCATAATATATTTACCTGAACCTCCTGTTTTAGACAATCCAGCTCCAGATGCATTCACTAAATTATCTGGTATTCCAGGAATTGAAATTGTCATTGGGTTTGGCACTCCCCTATAAACAACATTCATTTTATCTGCAGAAATTACAGCACTGTTTGGTTTTGGAATAACGGCGTAAGAACTGCTAATTTCAATTTCAACAGGTTTTCCGTTTTCAATAAAAACAAATTTTCCTTTTATTTCACGTTCACCAACTGCACCGGCAGGAAAATCTAAAACAGCTCCGCCATCTACAATAGTTGTAATATTAGTTCCGTTTACCACCACTTCAGATGGTTTTAAAGATGCGTCATAACGTCCTAAAACTATTTTTCCTTTAAAGTTCTCACCTTGAAAAAAAGCAGATTTTTCAGGAATTAAAATTGTTTTATAATTGGACATAGAAACATCGCTTTCCAATTGTCCGCCCAAAAGCGTTCCAAAAATCTCAGATTGTGTTGTTCTGATATCGGTTTGCATTGAGGTTAAATTGGTAACGGTAGAAATCAAAGGAAATCCTTCATATCTGTTTTTTAGCCAAAGCTGCTTGCCGCCTTTCGCATCTTGAGGAGACGTATCAAATCTATTTTTAATGGTTGCGGCTAAAGGACTTTTTTCTCCGACAATTTTAATAATGGCATCTCTATAGCCATTTATTTGGTCCAAAAATTCCTGACCTTCCGTTGTGAATTTATCACCTTTAAAAAAGTGTTCATCAACAGTGCTGGTTTGGTCCATTGCTTCATAATTGGTCTGATCTTTTTGGTCTAAAAGAAAAAACTGCTTTTTTTCTTCTAAATAATCATTGAATTTTGTAGAAAGTTTGTCAACTTCAATTGCTTTCGCATGAAGTTCGCTGTATTTTTCGGGCTGCTCTGCTGCTTTGGTTGCCAAATTTTCGAGAGTAGCCGTATTTTTTACAGAAGCTGTTGTGTTATTCTCTGTAAGTTTTTCATTCATATATCCAAACGCAGAAAGTACTTCCTTAGACATTTGCATCGCAATCATAGAGATGAAAACTAAGTACATGACGTTAATCATTTTCTGCCTTGGTGATAATTTACCTGAAGCCATACTAATTAGTTTTTAAGTTAATAATTAATTTATTTCTCAACTAATTAGTTTTTAATTGACATTGCTGATAACATACCGCCATAAACACCATTAAGTGATGATAGGTTTGTGGCCAATGATTCCATTTGCTCTTTTAATCTGGTTGCATTTTCTGTAACCTGCAAGTTAATTTCTGCTTGCTTGCTTGTGCTTTCCACCTGAACTTTATATAAGCTATTTAAAGATTCCATTTGTGCGGCGGCCAAAAACATTTGTTCACTATATTTATTGGTTGCTGCAATAGAATTTACTGCCGGAGCAATATTTTCGGCTGCTCCTTTAAAATTTTGTATGCTTTCGCTTAAACTTTGCATTAAACCTGAATCAAGCTTTGCATCTCTAAGCATATCATCTAATTTTTGTGAAAGCAATCCTTGCACTTCTTTGGCTTGTCCAGATTCTTTCTCTCGTCTGTCACCACCGGCCAATTCAGGATAAATTAAGGTCCAGTCCAAATCCTCTTCAACAGAATCAAAAGCAGAGATAAAAAATACAATTGCTTCCACAACCATTCCTATGGTTAACATTTCACTACCTCCGGTCCAGTGCTGAATTTTAAACAATGCCCCTAAAATTACAATAGATGCTCCAATACCATAAGCGTAATTAAATAATTTTTTTCTGTTTTTTGATTGTGCCATAATAAAGATTTTTTGTTTGTTAGTTTATTTTTTGTTGATTTTATTCTCCGTTAATATTGGTGCCAAGAAAATCTTGAACTGTCCTAAAACCAATATAACTTCTTGCAGAGTCGGCATACTCATAATCCCGAGTGCTTACCTCTAAAAAATAGGCTACATCTTTCCATGAGCCTCCACGTATTACTTTTCTTTTGTTTTTATCAATTTCCACATTCGGATTCATTGTAGAACCAATGTAATACGATGCTTCGCTATATGCGGTATTTGTCCATTCTGAAACATTGCCTGCCATATTATACAATCCAAAATCATTTGGAAAATAGGATTTTGCTTCCATCGTATATAAAGCGCCGTCAACCGCATAATTACCTCTTACAGGTTTAAAATTTGCTAAAAAACAACCTCTGTCGTTCGTGGTATATGGCCCTCCCCAAGGATATGTGGCATTTTCAAGACCACCACGGGCAGCATATTCCCATTCTGCCTCAGTCGCCAATCTAAATTGAGGAATTACGGTTGGGTTTTTCTTAGTGCTTAAATAATCATTTTTCTTTTTTGTTCTCCAACGGCAAAACGCTTTTGCCTGCATCCAAGACACACCAACTACAGGATAATCATTATAGGCCTGGTGATAAAAATAATCCTGATGCATTGGATCATTATAAGAGTAATTGTAATCTTTAATCCAAACTGTAGTGTCAGGATATACCGATACCACTTCTGTTTTTATAAAATCTCTTCTGTTTCCCTGCTTTCTTCCCGCATCTTCTTGATCTAACCAAGAATATTTAAACTTTAATTTTGATGGATTAAGCATTCTTCTGCCTTCAAAACTATCTTCAATAGGCATTAAAATTGAATCAATCATTACTTCTGCATATTCTTCACTTGGAAATTCATTAACATTCCAAATAAGTTTTTCTTCCCAATTCAACATTTTTCCTTGTGTTGGTGAATTAATATCACCAAGGCTGCCGTAGGTTTTCATCATGTATTTTTGATATGGCGACATTTTGGAAGAGTCTATGTCCATAAACTGATAATCTTCCAAAACAATATCTCCCTCAGAAGACATCAATTCTGAAAATAAGGCCAACTCAGTTCGTACAATAGAATCACGTACCCAAAATACAAATTCTTTATATTCGCTATTGGTGATTTCCGTTTCATCCATATAATATGGGCGCACAGTCACAGTTCTTGTTGGTGAATTTAAAGCACCCGCAACATCTTCACTTTGTTTACCCATTGTAAATGATCCCCCAGGTATTAAAGTCATGCCAAATGGTTTTTCAGAATGCCATTTACCGCTTGATCTCACGCCAACTAATTCTCCTTGATCGCTAGATCCACAACTATATATAACTAAGACTAGTAAAATATACAACGATATTTTCTTCATATTTTTTTTCTTAATCCTTTAAGGCAAACGTATTACTAATTATGTTAAAAAACAATCTTTTATTTATCTGTTTAAAACAAAAAAAAATGTGTTTTAGTATACTGCGCAACTTTTTTTTTACACTAATTTTTTTAGCGTTTTTAGCCACCTATCAGGGATTTCCTGATTGGTGGCGCTAATATAATCTTGGTACGCACAAGGTATTAACGCATGTCTTTTAAATTTATTACTTTCATTTAAATTAATTTCCATCCACCATCGACCACTTTTATTGCTTTTATAAAAATTCAGCACTTCATTTTCAATAGGTACAATATATTTTTGGTAATTGTCCTTTAAGCCGAAGGGATAATCATTTGCTCTATAATTTACACCTTCAATAAAATACCAGATCATTTGTGAAATTAACTGGGCAGTTTGATTCTTTATGTCCAATTTTGGATTGTATTCATAAATACCGAAAGAAGTCACTTTATCGCTGATGCCTGCATACCTTGAAATAGCGCAAATTTCAGCACCTGTAAAACCATTAGGTGTTGCATTGTTGTTGGCTGGCGCCTCTGCATTTTTTACCGAAGACAAATCGATGCTCACAATATCGGCATCGCGCAAGACTGGCTCGACCAATTGAATTGCGGTTGAAACTTCTCCCAATCGGTATGCTTCAAAAAATAAACCATCCAACAAATCAATTTCATTTTGGGAGTTAAAATAGGTTTGATATCCAATATTACTGAAATTAAATAAATTATTTGGCTGATTCATCACAATCTTACTTAAATAAGATTGTGATGATAACTCGTCTTCAATAGTGCCTAAATCAAATTTGTTATCTACAGAAACAATATTTACGGTTTGCTCCAACTTGTCGTAAGCCCTGTAATTTGAATACGTCAAATCTTGTCCACCACCAATAATGATGGGAATTATCTTATTTTTTATAAGGTAAGTCAATAATTCTCCAAGCGCAAAATAAGTGTCTTCTATGGAATTTCCCTGCGGAATATTCCCAATGTCGGCAACGCTTATTGGCCAATTCCCAGGAAAAAGTTTGTACAATTCTTTTCTGATTTCATTCAAATTGGAACCAGTTTCATGATTTCCAATGGCCAAACGGCCTTCTTCAACACCAACAATGGCTATTTTTTTATTTGCCAGATTTGGGAATCCATTTTGTGCGGAATAAATTTCGATACAGCGGCCAAAAGATTGATCGGATTGCATTTTTGCCTGTTCCAATAACGCA
>DATIRG010000346.1:0-8873 GCA_035470005.1 Lutibacter sp.
GATGAAAAATACTTTTGGCAGTTAAAAAATAAACTGCCAATTATTCCAAATGTCGCTGCGCTTTGTAAGAAGACCTGACTAATGCGCCACTTTCGACATATTTAAAGCCCATTGTCATACCAATTTCTTTGTACTTAATAAATTGTTCTGGCGTAATAAATTCAATTACCGGCAAGTGTTTTTTACTCGGTTGTAAATATTGGCCAATGGTTAAAACATCAACTTTGGCATTTGCCAAATCCTGCATGGTTTCCAATACTTCGTCTTCGGTTTCGCCCAAACCAAGCATTATGCCCGATTATGTTCTGCGTTGGCCTTGATCTTTCATATATTTTAATACCTCCAGACTGCGGTCATATTTTGCCTGAATTCGTACTTCTCTTGTCAATCTTCTCACGGTTTCCAAATTGTGGGAAATAACTTCAGGAGCCACTGCCAAAATTCGGTCAATATTGGTTTTATTTCCCTGAAAATCGGGAATTAAGGTTTCAAGCGTTGTATCTGGATTTGCTCTTCTGATGGCGTTAATCGTTTCCGCCCAAATAATGGAACCACCATCTTTTAAATCATCTCTGTCAACTGACGTGATAACGGCATGTTTAATTTTCATCAGTTTAATGGAACGTGCCACTTTTTCCGGCTCTTCCCAGTCAACCGTTTCAGGTCTGCCGGTTTTTACGCCACAAAATCCGCACGATCTTGTGCAGGTATTTCCTAAAATCATAAATGTGGCCGTGCCTTCTGTCCAGCATTCACCCATATTCGGGCAGCTTCCGCTGGTGCAAATGGTGTTTAATTTATATTTATCGACTAAATTTCTTAATTCGGTATATTTTTTTCCAACGGGCAACTTAACGCGCAACCAAGCCGGTTTTTGAATTTTATCGGGTAATGAAGTTGTTTCTTGTGACATGTTGTATGAAAATTGAATGCAAAAATACGAAGAAATTATAAACTAATTTAAACTAAACAAATACCAGATACTAAATCCGATTAAAAACAGGATGCCAAACCAGCTGAGAATTTTAAGTGGTAAAGAAGGCCGCCATTCAATAGGCGTGTGTTTGCCAGAGATTAATATAAAATTTATGATGGCAAAAAATGGCGCTGTTAAAAATGATAGAATTGTGGCAATTTTTATTAAAAAACCCATTTCCGATTGAAAGAAAACCAAGATTGAAATAGTGCCAACAGACAAAATACTGATCCAAAACCAGTACATATTTTTATATGACTTTTTTGTCAGTAAATCGAAAGCTTTTGTCATAGCCCTCGGTGATGCATCCAACGTAGTAATTGTTGTACTAAACATGGTGGTAAATGCGGCTGCGGCAATAAATATATACATTTCCTGCCCTAAATTTTTTGTGTAAAGTGAGATGAGCTGTTCTGAAAATTGAACAGCGCCTGAGTCAAAAGTTTCTCCGGAATTATACATAACAATAGCGCCCAAAGCCACAAAGAAAATACCAACAACCAAGGTGCTTATAAAACCAATATTAAAGTCGAAAATGGCTTGTTTTGGAGTGAATTCGTTGGGTTTGTCTTTTTGTTTTTCCAGTGCCCAAAGCGATTGCCAAATAGAAACATCGAGTGGGGCAGGCATCCATCCTAAAAATGCGATTAAAAAACCGACTTCAACCGCCCCTTCAGGAATAATTTGTACAAAGCTATAGGTGTTTGTTGAATTTAATGCCGCGACAATTAAAGCAATAAAAGTGCTTAATGTTAACGTGATCACGATTATTTTCATCAATTTATCCAGCAAATTGTATCGTCCGATAATTAATATGGAAAGACAAATTACCGTAATAATGATACTCCAAATTACCGGGTTTGTGGTAATTCCAAATAAATTGGCTGCCAATCCAGCAGTAACTATGGTTACCGCAGCTTGAATGGTAAACATGGTGGCCAGGTTTAAAATGAAATAAGAAAGCAGCACACCTTTTCCCAATCTTTTATAGCCCTCGAGCAAACTTTCGCCGGTTGCGGTGGCATATCTTGGGCCGTACTGAAAAAATGGATATTTTACAATATGAATTAGTATCAAGGCCCAAATGAGTCCGAAACCAAAGTCAGCTCCGGCTCTTGTAGATTGTACCAAATGTGAAACACCTATTGCAGCTCCGGCAAATAGCAAGCCCGGACCTAATTTTTTAAGCCAATGCGATTTTTTTGAAATCAACTTTCAGAAGATTTTTTAATAATTTCGGCCAATAATTTTTTTGCCCGGGACAATTTTATTTTGATGTTACCGATAGGTTCATTTAAAATTTCGGCCATTTCTTTATAACTCATTTCCCTAAAATAGCGCAAATTAATTATTTCCTGATAATGCGGTTTTAGCTGTTTCAAATAATTCAGCAATTGCGCTACATTTTGATCAATAATCAGCTGATCTTCTGCTGAGGGACTTTCATCAAAAATTTTATATGCTTCAGATTCCTTTTTGTCTATTGAAATTGTTTCGGTGCGTTGTTTTCTTAAATGATCTAAAAAAATATTTTTTGAAATTGAAATCAGCCAGGTTTTAAAATTATAACTTTCGTTATACAAGTTAATTTTATCAAAAGCTTTTGAAAAGGTTTGAATAGTAATATCTTCGGCTTCGTCTTCATCTTCAGTTTTTAACAATTGAAAACGGTAAACATCACTCCAATAAGTATTTAGCAAAGTGTTAAAAGCCTTTTGGTCTTTATTTCTTGCTTTTTCAATTAAATCCGCGATATCATTGTTTTTTTTTACCAATGTGTTGGTTTTGAAATCTTATTTTTTATAAAGATAAACATTTGCGTCAATATTAAAAATATTTCAAAGAAAGGAGCGAACAGAATTAAATCCCTTTCATTTAATTTTTTTGCTGAATAGCCTACAACCAGATATAAAATCACGAATCGTGTAAAAACCAAAATAGCAACCAACTCCCAATGATGCAGAAAACCTAAAAGGATAATTGATAAAATCCAAAAAAGCAATTGGGAAACAAAAAATAGCCCTAACAAAAATTTATGTAAAGGTTTGTAAAAAGAAGCGGTAGAAATATGTCTTCTTTTTTGATGAATCCAATCTTTAAAATCTGTTTTTGGCAAAGATTCTGTAAAGCTGTTTTGTGACCAGGAAATATTTGTGTTTTCTTTTGTCGCCACTTCATTGATAAATAAATCGTCATCACCCGATTTAATTTTCATATGGTTTATAAAACCGTTTACTTTGAAAAAAGTAGATTTTGTGTAAGCTAAATTTCGGCCAACGCCCATATAAGGGATTCCGATTTTCGCATAACCAAAATATTGTATGGCGGTTAACAGGCTTTCAAAACGAATGAGTTTATTAAGCCAAGATTTTTTTATTTTTTGATAGGCGCCGTATCCCAGAATAATCTGATGTTTGGCATCGAAATTACTGGTCATTGCTGTTATCCAGTTTTCAGAAACGGGAATGCAGTCGGCATCCGTAAACAATAAATGTTCGTGTGTAGCGGCTTTTATGCCTAAAGTAAGCGCATATTTTTTACTTCCCCAAAATTGTTCATTTGCCAATACATCTACTATTTTTATAGGAATTGTAGTTTCTTTTTTAAACTGTTCCATTACTTTTAAAGTGCGGTCATGCGAACAATCATTTATTAAAACCAACTCAAAATTAGGGTAATTTTGTTTTAAAAACAGCGGTAAATTTTCTGTAAGATTTTTAGCCTCATTTTTAGCGCAAATAAGCACAGAAACCGGTAAATTGAAGTTGTTTTCAGTTGGGTTTTTTTTAGCAAAAGAAAAAGAACCAAAAATAAAAACGTAATAAATAAACTGAATACAAAAAATTACTATAAAAGCAATAAATAGATATTCGAGCATTTCTTATTTGTTTTCTTTGTTTTCACATTGATCAGGCAATCTTCCACAATAGCCACAAGCTTCACCTTCTTTATTTAAATGTGGGTTTTGGCTGGCGCAAGTTCCTGCAAATTTACCGTCTTTTTTAGCCCAAATTTTTATGGCCAGTCCTGCAATACCAATGGCTAAAAGGCCAATTGTAATTAAAAAAAGTTTCATAAAATATATATTATGCTGCAAAGATACAGATTTATCATCGATGAATAAATAAGGAATTATTTAATTTTGATATTGCATATATGACAATGAAATTAAGATATAATTGCATTGAATATTTTTATAGTGTTAATTTTTAGTGATAGTTCTTTGTTTTATTTAAATTAATTATTATATTAGCATTCAATTAATATTTAACATTTTTTAAAATTTATTGTTTAATCACCATCTAAAAACTTTAAGAATTATAAAAATTAATTGAATTAATAAATATTAATTGGTAATACAACAAAAAGACTCGTCCATTTTTAAATAGACGAGTCTTTGCTTTTATAAAAATTGGCGTTATTTTTTCACCAACTCTTCCTGAACATTGTTTGGCACCAATTCAAAATTTGAAAACTTAGTGCTAAAACTTCCACGCCCTTGCGTTATTGAGCGTAAGGTTGTTGAATATTTGTACATTTCAGCCAATGGTGTTTTGGCTTTTATGGTTTGATATTTGCCTTCGCTGTCCATTCCAAGAATTACGGATCTGCGTGACTGTAAATCGGTCATAACGTTACCCATTAATTCTTCAGGAACCTTAACGGAAAGTTCATGAATAGGTTCCAATAATTTAGGTTTTGCATTTAAAAAGGCTTCTTTAAAAGCATGTGCTCCTGCAATTTTAAAAGAAATATCATTGGAATCAACGGCATGCATTCGGCCATCAAAAAGCATTACGCGAACATCTCTTGCGTATGAACCTGTTAATGGTCCTTCTTCCATAACTTCTAAAATTCCTTTTAAAACAGATGGTAAATAGCGTGCGTCAATAACACCGCCAACGATGCAATTGTAGAATATTAATTTTCCGCCCCAATCCAGATTTACTTCTTCTTTTCCTCTGATGTTAAATCCTTCCGGTTCCGGAATTCCTTCATACCAAGGTTCAATTTTAATGTGAACTTCCCCAAATTGTCCTGAACCTCCCGATTGCTTTTTGTGTTTGTAACTAGTTGTTGCAGATCGCTGTATGGTTTCTCTATAGGCAATTCTTGGTTGTTCAAAAACTGCTTTTATGCCATATGTGTTTTGCAAAATCCAGTCAATGGTAGCCAAATGTAATTCGCCTTGACACGATAAAATAAGTTGTTTCAATTCCGAAGAATACTTAACATTTACTGTTGGGTCCTGACTATGAATCTTTTTAAGCGCTTCATTTAGTTTTTCATCATCATTTTTGTCAAAAGCCCTAACTGCTTTGGTAATTCTTGCTTCAGGATATTCGATTGGTTTTATTGTTATGTTAGAACCTTTTGTTCTAAGCGTATCGTTTGTTTCGGTATATTTTAATTTTAGCGTGGCTCCAATATCCCCGGCACTTAGTTTTTCAACCAGTTCCCTGTTTTTGCCATCCATAATATAGAGTTGGTTTAAAATTTCAATTTCGTCATTTCGGGAATTTTCCAACTTGTCATTTTGTTTAATTTCTCCTGATTTTACTTTAAAAAAACTAATTTGTCCCAGGTTAGGTTCATAAACAGTTTTAAAGATAAATAGCGAAGTTGGCGCATTGGGTTTGCATTCAACAGTAGTTCCTTCTACACTTTGTTCAGGTTTTAAATCGGCTGCCGATGGGGCAACATTGTCAATAAATCCCATCAAACGTCCGGTGCCCATATCATTTAAAGCCGAAATGCAAAATACTGGAAATAATTCATGATTTAGCATTCCCTTTTTAATTCCTTCGCGCATTTCATCTTCATTAAGGGTGCCTTTATCAAAATAAAGCTCCATCAAATTTTCATCATTTTCAGCAGCTTTTTCAATCAATTCATTTTGAAGCTCTGTTGCATGTTCAATTTGGTCTTTTGGAATTTCCAGTTTCTCTGGTTTTCCTCCTTGAGGCCCAAATTTGTACATTTTCATTTTAAGCACATCAATAATGCATTGTGCGCCATCAACAATCAGCGGATATTGAATTTTAACCACATTTTTACCAACCAATTGAACGATGCTTTTATAGCTTTCGTCAAAATCGGCGCTAGGATGGTCAATTTGGTTGATTACAAATAAGGTTGGGTGCGAAAATCGGTCTATATAATCCCAAATAATTTCAGTACCAACTTCAACGCCATATTGTGCGTTGATAACCATCACAACAGAGTCGGTCACATGCATTGTAGAGGTGATTTCACCAATATAATCATCCAGTCCGGGCGTGTCGATAATGTTTATTTTGTAATTGCGCCATTCGGTATGAAGTGGCGTGGCAAAAACGGAAGTTTCTCTTTCATGTTCTATCGCGTGGTAGTCGGAAATGGTGTTTTTGTTTTCAACGCTACCACGGCGGCTGACTAATCCGGCTTCAAAGAGCATAGTTTCGGCCAATGTTGTTTTACCACTTTTATGGGCACCAACAAAAGCTACATTTTTAATGTGTTTATCATCGTATATTTTCATAATTCAATGGTTTTTAGAAAAAGTTTTATAAAAGTACAAACTTTTTAATATAATAAGATGATGAATGTTAGGGTTTTTTTAAAGTGTTTTGATTATTTATTGTGGGTAAAAAATTCATTTTTTGGTTTAGGGATGCAATTTTACAGTTCAGCGGAAATAATCGACAATTCAGAAAGTAAAAGTTTTTCAATTTGGCAAAACTTGGCAAATTTGACCTATAAAATAATAGTAACCATAAAATTTAAACCTATGCAACAAGTAATTTTAGCGATAGCCTTATTGATTTCATCAATGATTTTCGCACAAACAGTAACAAACAAATCAGAAGAAGGAATTTCAGTGACAGTTTCTGCAGTAAATGCATTAAGTGACAATGGAACTGTTAGATTCGCCCTTTACGATGCAGAAAATTTCATGAAACAACCTATTCTTTCCAAATCTGCTTCTGTAGAAAAAAGTATTAGTACCGTTGTATTTGAAAATGTTCCCCAGGGAAATTATGCCATTATTTGTTTTCACGATGAAAACAATAATAACCTTATGGATTTTGACGAAAATGGCATGCCAAAAGAAAGTTACGGGTTGTCAAATAATAAAATGAATTTCGGTCCGCCCGAATTTGAAAGCGCAAAATTTGAAGTTAAAAGCAATGCGCTTATTTTAGAAATTAAATTTTAAATTGCAGTTGTAAATACGTAAAAAAGTTCCAATGAAATTTGATCTGAAATATATCCTAAAAATAGCCGCAATATTAACACTGGCAATATTTATAACGGAACGCTTGCTGTTTAACGGCGGATTTAATTTGCCTTTAAATGAATTGTTTACAATTATCAGTATTCATTTTATGTATGCTTTTGTACTGACAGCAATCAATGGTTATTTCTTTTATTTTTTAGACAGCAAATTTGACTGGAAAATGAATACTAAAAAAAGATTGATTTTAGGCGCTTCCGGTTCTGTAATGATCACAATGATTGGACTTGCCTTATTAAGATTTGTAACACTTGTGGTTATTTTAGGAAAACCTGTTGAACGCTTTATAAATGATGAAAATGCAACGTCTTACTATACTTTTGGGCTGGTAATTACCTTAATTGTCAGTTTGGTATTTCACACAATTTATTTTTACAAAGCTTTAACAGAGAAAAAAGTAAAGGAACAGCAAATTGTTGCCAAGACCGAAACAGCCAAATATGAATCGCTAAAAAGCCAGATTGATCCGCATTTTTTGTTCAACAGTTTAAATGTTTTAACCTCATTGATTGGTGAAAATCCGAAGCTGGCCGAAAAGTTTACCACCAAACTTTCAAAAGTTTACCGGTATGTTTTGGAACAAAAAAACAAGGATTTAATTGAATTGGATGAAGAATTGCATTTTGCAAAAACATATATGGAATTGCTGACAATGCGGTTTGAAAATGCGGTAACCTTCGAAATTCCTGATAAAGCGAGTGATTCAGATTATAAAATTTTACCGTTATCGTTACAATTGTTATTGGAAAATACCATAAAACACAATGTGGTTTCCGAAGAAAATCCATTAAAAGTAACTATTAGGGAAGAAAATGGCTATTTGGTGGTTTCCAATAATTTTAATCCGAAAGCCACCATAGAAAACGGAACCAAGATAGGATTGAAAAATATTATTGACCGCTATCATTTGATCACCTTAAAAAAAGTGTTGGTTGAAAAAACCAACGAAAATTTCATCGTAAAATTACCATTATTAACACAAAAAACGAAGACAATGAAAACAGAAACTATAGAAAGCAACAAATATTTAAGAGCCGTGGAGCGCGTGCATGACATCAAAGAATTTTATGGAAGTCTAATTTCCTATTGTATTGTAATTCCAATTTTAATTTTTATAAATTTAAGGTATATGCCACATTTTCAGTGGTTTTGGTTCCCGATGTTTGGTTGGGGAATCGGTCTTGTATTTCACGGGTTTAAAGCTTTCAGTTACAATCCGTTTCTTGGAAAAGACTGGGAGGAACGAAAAATAAAGGAATATATGGACAATGAAGACAAACAGTATTGGGAATAAAGGCCCCCTAACCCCCGAAGGGGGAACAGCGACAAGAAAATGTTAATGTAAAAATCTTAAATCTTAAATCAAAAATAATATAAACATAAAAAAATGAAAACAGCATATACCGAAGAACAAAAATATATCAGGGCAAAAAAGAATGTTGAAAAAGTTAAAGAGTTTTATTGGAGTCTATTCGCCTTGTTAATTACGATACCATTTTTAATATTCTTAAATCTAAAATTTTCGCCCGAATATCAATGGTTTTGGTTTCCGATGATTGGTTGGGGAATTGGACTCGCATTTCACGCATTGGGTGCTTTCAATCATAATTTATTGTTTGG
>DATIRG010000347.1:0-2801 GCA_035470005.1 Lutibacter sp.
CGTGGCGGATTAAAAAAGTGCGTAACGGCAAAATGTTGCTGAAAATCGGCGCTTCTTCCTTCATTCATAAATTTTATTGGAATTCCTGACGTATTTGAAGTAATCAGCGTGCCTGGTTTTCTGAATTTTTCAATTTTTTCAAAAACCTGTTGTTTGATGTCCAATCGTTCAACAACAACTTCAATTATCCAATCCACATCTTTAATCTTATGCAAATCATCATCTAAATTTCCGGTAGAAATTCTTTCGGCAAATTTAATATTATAAATAGGAGAAGGTTTCGATTTTAATGAAGCAGTTAAGCTGTCATTTACTATGCGGTTGCGAACAAATTTGTTTTCAAGTGTGAGTCCTTTTGCTTTTTCTGCGTCGTTTAGTTCACGAGGAACGATGTCGAGCAGCAAAACTTCTACACCAATGTTTGCAAAATGACAAGCAATGCCCGATCCCATGATGCCAGATCCGATTACAGCTATTTTTTTTATTGGTCTTTTCATAAGGTAATAGTATTTATTTTTTATTTGGTCGGTTTATTGTTGAAAATAATTTTATCATTAATTAATTGGCTAATGGTTTCCGTAACTTCAAAAAAGTGATTTATTTTTTCTTCAGAAATATGTTTTCTGATGGTTTCATTAAATTGAATAACGTGTTCCTTTGATATATTTCTTTTTTCAAGTCCGAATTCAGTAACTTTTATCAAAATTCCTCTTCCGTCTATTGGATTTTTTTCTCTGAAAATCAATTTTTTTTCCTCCATACTTTTCAAAATACGTGAAAGACTGGTGGGTTCCATGCCCATTAATGGTCCCAATGCGGTTGACGGTGTTCCATTTTCAATATCTACATTCAATAAAACAAAGGCCATTGCCATCGTGCTGTCGTGCTTGGCAGCCTGTTCATTATACATTTTAGCCACTGATTGCCAGGTAGCTCTAAGTGCGTGATCTATAGTTTGTTCTTTTTGCATTTATCAAATATATAAAAAAATACTATGCACGCATAATAAATTAAATAAAAATTATTTTGTTTGTTTATTATCGAAAAAAGGAATAAGTTTAAAAAACGAAACACAAACTTTTAAACTATGGCAACGAAAGAACTTATCGGAAAAATTATCATACAAGAAAAAATAGACACCATTGACGAAAACAAGCTTCCTAACACATTTGTGATCAATGTTCCGGATCCTTATAAAAATTATTACGGCAGATTTACAGAAATAGTAAAACCGGTATCGATTATTTTTGTGACCAAAACACCAAATTCATTCGAAAAAATACTGCGTGTCACCAAAAAAATTAATGAGAAATATAATTTAAAATTGGATGGCGCTAAATGCGAGGTGACTATGAATTCCCGAAAGATTGACGGTATTAGGGTAAAAGGAATCAACCGCTTTCATGAAATTGCGCAAATTCAGCAATATTATAAGGATGAAGGCTATGAATTTGCCAAAAGCGAAAAATTTAAATCTACTGAGGCTTTAATAAGGATCAATCGTTTTTTCAATGTTGATGAAGTTGAACCGGGAATTTTTCATTCGCATGATGAAGATGAGGTTTATTATATTGAAGTGCCAAGATATATGACTTGGGACGAGTTTAAAAAATTAACCCAAGAAGTAAAGCACAACATTGCCGATGCGAATTATGATATTGCCAAAGGGATTTTTTATTTAAACCATGGAATTACTGAAATTTTGCGGGTTGTAAAACCAAAGGCCAATATGGAATTATTGAAGAACATCAAGAAAAAGTATATAGAAAAGCTTGAATAATTTTAGGTTAACATTAACCAATTTTTAGCAAAATAGTTATATTTTCGTCCTTCGAATCAAAAACTATCGCATGAACAATGTTTTAACGGTTGAGAATGTGTGTAAAAACTATGGAAGTTTTACAGCATTGAACAACGTTTCTATTTCGGTGCCAAAGGGAAGTATTTTTGGATTATTGGGTCCCAATGGTGCAGGAAAAACCTCTTTAATAAGAATTATCAATCAAATTACGTTACCCGACAGCGGAACCGTTTATTTAGATGGAGAAATTCTGCAACCGCATCATATACAGCATATTGGATATTTACCTGAAGAACGCGGTTTGTATAAAAGCATGAAGGTTGGCGAGCAGGCTTTGTATTTGGCGCAGCTTAAAGGTATGTCTAAAGATGAGGCCAAAAAGAAATTAAATTTTTGGTTCGAAAAATTTGAAATTACCCATTGGTGGGACAAAAAAATTCAGGAACTTTCTAAAGGAATGGCGCAAAAAGTGCAATTTATCGTTACGGTGATGCACAGTCCGAAATTGTTAATTTTTGATGAACCTTTCAGCGGATTCGATCCCATAAATGCCAATTTAATCAAGGATGAAATTTTAAATTTGAGAAATGAAGGCGCAAGCATTATTTTTTCCACCCACAGAATGGAATCGGTGGAGGAAATGTGCGATTATATTGCTTTGATCAATAAATCAAATAAAATACTCGACGGAAAGTTAAAAGACATCAAACAACAGTTTAAAACCAATCAGTTTGAAGTTGGTTTGTTGTCTGCAAATAAAGAGTTGCTGTTAAATCAAATCAATGAGAAATTTACGTTGGAAAATTCCCAAGCAATTTCATTCAACGATGATTTACGACTTTTAATCAGTTTAAAAAACGGGGAAACCTCAAAAGATTTGATTGAATTTTTGAACAATAAAGCACAGATAACGCATTTTACGGAAGTTATTCCAAGTGTCAACGATATATTTTTAAAATCAGTGGCTTCCAATAGCTAGAAAGAAATGGACAAATTAAAA
>DATIRG010000348.1:0-4025 GCA_035470005.1 Lutibacter sp.
TTGGTTCATTATAAAAAATATCAAGGCGTTTCTTTAACTGAAATTGGGCGGAAAATTGCCGTGGAAATTGTTAGAAAACACCGACTGTGGGAAGTATTCTTGGTAAATAAACTTAATTACAATTGGGATGAAGTACATGAATTGGCCGAACAATTGGAACATATCAAGTCCGAAACTTTAATCGATAAGTTGGAAGCGTTTTTGGAATTTCCAACGCATGATCCGCACGGAGATCCAATTCCCGACAAGAACGGCAATATTGAACATCATAAAAATATGATGCTTTCATCCATAGAAAATGGCGAATCCTGCGTTGTTATCGGCATTAAAGATTCTTCCGATCCCTTTTTGAAATTTTTAGACAAACTGCAAATTCAATTGGGAAGCATCATAAAAGTGGTTTCAAAAGAACCTTTTGACAATTCGATGCTTGTTGAAACTACGACTGGTTCAATCTCCATATCTCATCAAATTTCAAAAAATTTATTCGTAAAAAAATTATAAAAAATGGAACAAATTATTGACTATTTTAAAAGTATCGATCCAGTTTTAGCGGCACTATACGCCACGTTATTCACCTGGGGATTAACTGCCTTGGGCGCATCTTTGGTGTTTTTATTCAAAGGAATGAACCGCGCCCTGTTCGACGGAATGCTTGGGTTTACTGGCGGCGTTATGGTAGCCGCCAGTTTTTGGAGCTTGTTGGCCCCGGGAATAGAAATGAGTCCGGGAGAAGGTTTTGTAAAGGTAATTCCTGCCGTTGTTGGTTTTTGATTGGGAGCCTTGTTTTTGTTTGGATTGGACAAAATTTTGCCGCATTTACACGTCAACTTTAAAGAAACAGAAAAGGAAGGCGTAAAAACACCGTTGCACAAAACCACTTTATTGGTGCTTGCCATAACTTTGCATAACATTCCAGAAGGATTGGCCATTGGTGTTTTATTTGGCGGTGTTGCTGCTGGTTTTGATGGCGCCACTATTGGCGGGGCGGTTGCACTTGCCATAGGAATTGGCCTGCAAAACTTCCCGGAAGGATTTGCGGTTTCTATGCCGATAAGAAGACAAGGCGCAAGTAAATTAAAAAGTTTTATGTACGGGCAATCATCGGCAATGGTTGAACCAATTGCGGCTGTAATTGGCGCTTGGGCGGTGATGACGTTTCAGCCAATTTTACCTTATGCGTTGGCTTTTGCCGCCGGCGCTATGATATTTGTGGTGGTTGAAGAAGTAATCCCTGAAACACAAAGAGACAAATATACCGATATCGCGACGCTTGGTTTTATTGGCGGATTTATGGTGATGATGACTTTGGATGTGGGATTGAGTTAAAGGCCCCCTATCCCCCAAAGGGGGAATTATTTATTGGCAACGGAAAATGGTGTAAAGAAATTTATACAATTCAATAATCTAGTGGCAACTGCCGCAGTCAGGATCGCAATCGCCTTTCTTTTTCGATTTAAAAAAATATTTTTTAATCAAAAATGCGATGGCAAGTCCTAAAGCGATATATACCAAATAGTCTTGCATCAGCTTAAAATATTAAAGGTAATCACGGCGACAATATAAGCCAAAGCGCCCATTCCTGTGAGTTGTAAAATTGGCCATTTCCAGCTTTTCGTTTCGCGTTTTACAATGGCCAACGTCCCAATACATTGCATGGCAAAGGCGTAAAAAAGCAATAAAGACATACCTGTGGCAAAATTAAATCTTTTTTCACCGGTCACGGGATCAACTTCCGCTGCCATTCGTTCTTTTATGGTTCCTACATCTTCACCTTCGCTTTCCACATTATAAATAGTTGCCAATGCACCAATAAAAACTTCACGCGCAGCAAAGGAGCTAATTAAAGCAATGCCAATTTTCCAGTCGTAACCCATCGGTTTAATCACAGGCTCAATTACTTTTCCCATATATCCAATATAGGAATGTTCCAATCTGTAGGAAGAAATTTTTTTGTTTAGCACTTCGTCCGGCAAGTTATTAGTGGATTCTTGCGCAGTAACAAATTCAGCTGCATTTTTAAATTTTTCAGATCCGTTTGAGGCTAAAAACCACAAAACAATAGACAATGCTAAAATTATTTTCCCTGCGCCAAATACAAAAGCTTTTGTTTTTTCAACAACTTCATAAAAAACATTTTTAAAAGATGGTAATTTATAGTTTGGCATTTCTATGACAAACAAGCTTTTCGTTTTAATTTTTAACACATTATGCAATAAAATTGCTGAGGAAATTGCTGCTGCGAAACCTAAAAGGTACAAGCCCATTAAGGTTAATCCCTGCAAGTTAAAAATACCAAAAACGCGCTCTTCGGGAATAATCAACGCTATTAAAATGGCGTAAACAGGCAAACGTGCCGAACAGGTTGTAAATGGAATTACCAAGATGGTAATTAACCGTTCTTTCCAGTCACTGATGTTTCGTGAAGCCATAATTGCCGGAATAGCACACGCTGTTCCTGAAATTAAAGGAATAATGCTTTTGCCGCTCATTCCAAATTTGCGCATAATTTTATCCATTAAAAACACCACCCTGCTCATATAACCAGTTTCTTCCAAGGTTGCGATAAATAAAAATAAAATGGCGATTTGCGGAATAAAAATAACCACACCACCGATGCCGGGAATGACACCTTCGGCAATTAAATTGGTAAATGTGCCTTTAGGTAAATTGGTTTTTGCCAGTTCACTTAAATTGGCAAAAAAGCCGTCTATTAAATCCATCGGCAAACTTGCCCATTCAAAAATTGATTGAAAAATGAGCATCAAAACCCCAAAAAATATGATATACCCATAAATTTTGTGGGTTAAAATTCTGTCGAGTTTAGAACGTAAATCTGATGCTTCATTTTTATCAACGGAATACGTTTTCTTCAATATTTCATTGATGATCTGATACCTGTAGATGGTTTCTTTGTGCTGATATTTTTTTATTTTTTCACTATCGGAATTAAAAGCGGTAATTTTATGATGCAGTTCTCTTGATAAAAAACCGCAATTTTTTTGCTGTGTAATTAACAGCCAAGATTTATATACAGAAAATTCAGGAAATGTCGTTTTTATGGTATCAAAAAATACGGTATCAATTTTTTCTGAAATATTGGCAATGGGCTCCGTATTCCAATTTTTGTAATTTTCAATTTCGCGTTTTAAGGCATCAATACCCAAATTTTTTCTGGCGCTGATTAAAATTATCTCGGATTTTAATTCCCTTTTTAGCGCATCAATATCAATGGTGATTCCTTTTCGAATCATTTGATCGGACATATTGATGACCAACATGGAAGGAAATTGCAAATCTTTTATTTGAGAAAACAGGAACAGATTGCGTTTGAGGTTTTCAACTTCGGCAACCACAATCACCAAATCGGGAAATGAATTGTTATTTTCATCAAGCAAGGTTTCCAGAACGATGGTTTCATCCAAAGTGGTCGGATTAATACTGTAGGTTCCTGGTAAATCGGTGATTTCGGCAGATAAATGTTCAGAAATTTTACATTTCCCTTGTTTTTTATCGACTGTAATTCCCGGGTAGTTTCCAACTTTCTGATTTAATCCCGTAAGTTGGTTGAATAAAGAAGTTTTGCCTGTATTGGGGTTTCCAACCAAGGCTATATTTAAAAGCGAATTGCTTTTCATATGCAAATAATTATTGTACTAATTCGGTCATATGTAATTCGCATATTTTCATTTTTGTTCGCATCACGTTTTCGTTATGCTCATTTCATTAGCGCAACTTGGTAATATTAATTTGTTTTGCCGTTTCTATTCTTATGGCTAAATGACTTCCGTTTACTTTTATGTATAAAGGATCTTTTAAAGGAGCAATTTGTAACAATCTCACTTCTTTCCCGGGCAAACAGCCCATTTCCAAAAGATTTAATGGAATAGCATCTAGGCAAAAATCTTGAATAATTCCTATTTCACCAATCAGTAAAGTTGCTATAGTATCTCCCATTATTAAGAATAATTATAAATAATAGGCAAATATACTAAATTAGAATGATTCTAAACAATGATAATTAT
>DATIRG010000349.1:0-1952 GCA_035470005.1 Lutibacter sp.
GAACCAATTCCTATACCGGCCATTGTGGTTAAATTTTGCGCACCCTCTTTAGTTCCGTCAATAGACCAGCCTTGAAACAACCAATCGGTTTTAGGTGCAGTACTTTTAGTGTTATTTTCCTGAAAAACCACCGTTAAACCATTGCTCCAGGCAACCATTTTTAACGGTCCGGCACCGCATTCGGTATTCACAACATTACTTATTGCTTTTGATTGTATGGTGTTGTTTATGATTTCTGTCAGTTGATTTTCTGGCGTTCCAAATGGCAGTTCATTAGAAGATCCTGTAACTTGATCCACCAATTGCAGCGCATCAGAAGTTAAAACCAAAGATTGCTTACTTTTTTCAGCTTTTGGCAATGTATCTTGAGGTATTTCTAATTGTTGTGGACTGTTCTTGATCTTTTTTTCACTGCTTTGGCAACTTATGATAATTAAAAAAAAGAAGATTAAAATTTGGTAAGATTTCATAAAATATTTTATTAATAATCTACAAAAATGGAAATTTTTAGCGCAATTTATGTTACATATTTTTTTAAAAATGTTACATGATTCACAGATTTTTATAAATCGCGTGGAGAATTTGAGCTTTTTTAAAATAATTTCAGTGTAATAAAAAGAAAATTTTAAATCTGCATTTATCAGAAGGCAAAAACTATTTCATTTTTGGATATACGCTTTCTAAATATTTTAAGTGTTGGACTCATTCATATTTGTTGGCAACTGTTCATTATTGGTGTAAGAATAATATTTTTTCAATTTATATTTTAAATGATTAAATCTAAAAATACCAATAATCAAAATAATAACACTTAAAGATAGTGAAACATAACCCAACCATTTAATTCTTTCAAAACCAATAATTTGAAAAAGAGCGATTCCTCCTAAAAACAAATATAGTGAAGTTCTTATATATGAAAACAGCGTCCTTTCGTTCGCCAATCTGGTGCGTTCCAGAGCCAAAAAATCACGAAGTATAATTTTTTCCCTGTTCTCAAACTTATATTTTGATTTCAAAATTTTTTTCATTCCGTTAAACTACTATTGATTATTATATGTTATTTATTTGTGATAACAAATTATATCAATTTAATGATAGAAATTTAAACCCATTTAAATTATCAAAATTTATTCTTTATCGGTGTCTTGCAGTTCTTTAAATGCTTCGGTTAATTCTTCACAAGCCTTTGCGCAAACCTTATCAAGCTGTAATACCAAATCTGGTATTGCATCTATATTTTTCTCATTGCTTGCATACTCCTGCACTTTTTTTGCAATATCTTCAAAACCGCCATTGATGCCCATAATGGCGAATGACGGAATTAATTTATGTGCTGCTTTGTACAACGAAGGATAATCTTTATTGGCAACGCTTTGTTTCATAGCACTAAGAATGGTTGGCGTTTGGTCTAAGTACAGCGCAATCATTTCCATCAACAATTTTTTGTTAGACTTTGTGCGTTGTTTTAAATAAGATAAGTCGGTACATTTTAATTTTTGGCTATTTTCATTCGCCTGATTGACCTTCTCAACTGATGGAGAATTATCTATTACTTCGCCTGATTTTACGGTAGGTGAGTTTTTAACCAGATTAACTATTTTTTGGTACAATATTTTTTCTTCAACGGGTTTTGAAATGTAATCATTCATCCCTACAGCTTTGCATTTTTCTAAATCAACAGTAGTTACATTAGCCGTCAGCGCAATAATGGGAATGTTCAATTTCATCTTATTTCTAATATAATCGGTAGCTTCAAACCCATCCATTTCAGGCATTTGTAAGTCCATTAAAATAATATCGTAGTTGTTACCCTGAAGTTTTTCTAAGGCTATTTTTCCGTTAGAAGCAATATCGTGTTCAAAGCCAAAATCATTCAACAGTGTTTTCATCAGCAATTGATTGAGTGCGATATCTTCTACCACCAAAACCTTAATATTTTTAGTTTCAGTTTC
>DATIRG010000350.1:0-4754 GCA_035470005.1 Lutibacter sp.
ATCAATGCCCAAAAGTTTAATATTGGCCAATCCAACTACAGCGAAAGCTTCATTAAATTCAAAATAATCAATGTCATCTATTTTTAAGCCGGCTTTTGCCAGTGCTTTTGGAATTGCTTTAGCCGGCGCGGTGGTAAACCATTCAGGTTCATGAGCGGCATCGGCATAACCAATTATTTTAGCAATTGGTTTCAGATTCAATTCTTTTGCTTTGTCGGCGCTCATAATGACCAAAGCTGCAGCGCCATCATTGATTGTTGAGGCGTTTGCGGCAGTAACGGTTCCTTCTTTACTGAATACAGGACGTAAAGTTGGGATTTTTGCCAAATCTACATTTTTGTATTCTTCATCTTCAGAAAAAATAATGGGATCACCTTTTCTTTGCGGAATTTCAACCGGAACAATTTCATTGGAAAACTTTCCTTTTGCCCAGGCATCTGCAGATTTTTTATAGGATGCGATGGCGAAATTATCCTGATCTTCCCTTGTGAATTTATATTCATCAGCGCATAAATCGCCGCAGGTGCCCATGTGTTTTTGATCATACACATTGATCAAACCATCAACCAACAATCCGTCAGCAACAGTAATATTGCCAAGTTTTGTTGATTTTCTACCTTCAAGATAATGTGGAATTTTACTCATATTTTCCATCCCTCCGGCCACAATAATTTCAGCGTCACCAGTTTTAATCGCCTGGGCGGCCAACATAATTGCTTTCATGCCTGATGCACAAACTTTATTGACAGTGGTGCAAGGAACGGTATTTGGAATTCCTGCAAAAAGTGCTGCCTGTCTTGCCGGTGCTTGTCCCAATCCGGCAGAAACCACATTTCCCATAAAAACTTCATCAACAAGTTTTGGGTCTAAATTTATTTTATTTAATGCGCCTCTAATGGCAACTTCGCCTAATTTTGGGGCTGGGATATCAGATAAACTTCCTAATAAACTTCCTATTGGTGTTCTGGCGACGGATACAATTACAACTTCTTTCATTTGCAGCTATTATTTATTTTTATTTGTCAAACCTGCCTGTCGGCGGGCGAGTGGAATTCGCATATTTTCAACAGTACAGAAACTGTAATTCCGTTATGCGCAATTCATTTTGTTTAAATCAAAAATTCAATTGCGAAATTAAACAATTTTATACAATTTTTTGGAATTTAGCGATGCGATTATGCGATTTATTTCTGTAAACAATAAAAAAGCAGGGCGTTTTTTTACATCCCAGACAGAAAGAAATAGCAACATCAAAAGGCGTGTCATTTAAAAATATTGCGGGCTATAAATGCTGGTAACATAATAATTGTTATTTTTGGGGGGAAAACAGCGATTGGTGAAAAAAATTATAAACAAATTACTTGTAAATCACTCTTTAATATACAAACTATTTTTATACATCATTACGGTAATTTTAGTTGTTTATTTATTCCCAAAAGGGGGGCAATTTAAGTATGAATTTCAAAAAGGGAAACCTTGGCAGTATGAAAATTATTATTCGCCATTCGATTTCTCTATTAAAAAATCTCTTCAGGAAATTGAAGATGAAAAGCAACAAATTAAGGAAAGCTCAAAACAATTTTTTGAATATGATGAAGAGGTTGTTTTAAATGTTAAGAAAAACACTACAGAAAAACTATTGGAATACCTGGCGACTGTCAAATTGTCAAATCAAATCAAAAGCAGACTTATACAAAAATCCAACAGTATTTTAAATGAAATATATGAATTTGGCTATTTACATCCTTTAAGTGAACAAAAAGTTGAAAGTGTAGAAATTACTTTAAGGCGCGGCAATGCAATAGAGGATATTCAGCCAAACAAACTTTTTAAAACGAGCCAAATTCCAGCATTTTTAAATAGTAAATTTGGGAAGTTGCCATATTCAAAAGAAGAAAAAAGTGTTTTAACAATCATTTCAAATGAATTAAAGCCGAATGTTACTTTTGATGAAAATTTCACCCAAAAAGCATTTGAAGAAAATTTAAGCCAGATTTCCTATACAAAAGGACTGGTTGCCGAAAAAGAGCGAATCATCTTTAAGGGTGATATCGTTGAAGGCGAAAAGTTGGTGAAATTAAATTCACTCAAAAGCGAATATGATTCACAGGTTTGGAGTAAATCGAATTCCAATTGGATAGTGCTGGGATATACTTTATTGGTGGCATTGTCATTTTTAATGCTGATACTTTTTTTAAGGAAATACAGGCTTGATATTTTTGAAAACAACAATAAAGTGACCTTCATTTTTTTTAATATGATATTGGTTATTTTGTTAATTACCCTGATTGTGAAATATGACGCCAAGTTTATTTATGTGGCGCCAATCGTTATTTTGCCATTGGTTTTAAAAGCTTTTTTTGATTCACGATTGGGATTGTTCGCACACACCTTAACTGTTTTGTTGCTTGGTTTTATTGTGCCTAACAGTTTCGAATTTGTTTTCCTTCAAATTATTGCGGGTATTGTTACCATTTTAACCATTTCTGAGTTGTATAAACGGGCAAATTTATTTCTGTCTGTTTTGCAAATTACCTTTGTTTATTTTGTGGCTTATTTTGCTTTTTCTGTGATTCAGGAAGGTAATGCCCAAAATTTGAATTTTGAAAAACTGACTTATTTTGCCATGAATGGGGCAGCAACCTTATTTGTATTGCCTTTAATATATGTGTTCGAAAAACTTTTTGGATTGGTTTCTGATGAATCATTGAAAGAATTGTCGAATTCAAATTCCAAATTACTTCGTGAATTGGCTGAAAAAGCGCCCGGAACATTTCAGCACTCTTTGCAGGTAGCCAATTTGGCGGAAGCCTGTGCCATAGAAATTAACGCAAATTCCATGTTGGTGCGCACAGGTGCTTTGTATCACGATATCGGAAAAATAGAAAATCCGATGTACTTTACAGAAAATCAGGCAACCAATGTGAATCCTCACAATGAACTTGAACCAACTGACAGTGCCAAAATTATTATAGATCATATCATCAATGGCGTGGAAATAGCGAAAAAGAACCATATTCCCGACAGAATAATTGATTTTATCAGAACACATCACGGAACAACGCTGGTTTATTATTTTTTCAAAAAAGAAGAACAGAGCGGGAACGTTTTTGCGGAAAGCAATTTTCATTACCCTGGGCCAATTCCGTTTTCAAAAGAAACGGCCATATTAATGATGTGTGACTCGGTTGAAGCGGCTTCAAAAAGCATAAAAGAACCATCTGCCCAGGCTTTTGATGATTTGGTTGAAAAAATTGTAAACAAGCAGATGGATGATGGCCAATTTATGAACGCAGATATTACTTTTAAAGAGCTGCAAACCATTAAAAAGGTGTTAAAGAAGAAGTTAAAGAATATTTATCATTTACGAATTGAATATCCAGAATAAATAAGTGTTCATATTCATTAAAAAAGTCAAATAAATGTTGTGTGAATGCATTTGTAATGCTACATTTGCACTCGCAAAAATACGTTCATACAACAAATAATTAGGAGAGGTGCCGGAGTGGTAACGGAGCAGATTGCTAATCTGTCGACGGGTAACTGTCGCCAGGGTTCGAGTCCCTGTCTCTCCGCTTTTATTTTTCGGGGTGTAGTACCGTGACAGGCACGGCATAAACTACGCTCAGAAAATTTGGGTAAAATATTTTTGCGGGGTGTAGTACCGTTACAGGCACGGCATAAACTACGCTCAGTTGAATATTGGTTTTCCACACCATCGGGGTGTAGCGTAGCCCGGTTATCGCGCCTGCTTTGGGAGCAGGAGGTCGCAGGTTCGAATCCTGCCACCCCGACAAATGGTTTAAAGAAAATTTATTTTCAGAAAATTATTTTAGGCTTTTGTAGAAAGCGTGCTTTTTACAAAATAAAGTTTATGGATTATTAAAGGAATCCTAATGGTCGCATAGCTCAGCTGGATAGAGCACCTGCCTTCTAAGCAGGCGGTCGAAGGTTCGAATCCTTCTGCGATCACTAACAAATCAACAAAAAACGAAAAGCAAGCTAATTTTTTAGCTTGCTTTTTTTTTGGCCGCTAGATTATCTTTTGCTGATTTTCAAAGCGGGGCTTTACACTAAATTAATCTTGTTGCATTCAAATTTTTCTCTATTACTTTTTACAGCTTTTTTTTGCCTTTTTTAAGCGCTTTTCCCAGCTCAAAAATCGGACTTATTACGACCGAGTGTTAGGGTCACTATAACACTACTATAACACTATGTACGGAGTATGTACGGAGTATCCTCCCTTTATCCTCCCTTGAGCCCCCATTAGGACTGGTGTTGTGCCCGTCAAAAAACGCAAAATAGGCTCGTCCTGAAATAACTATACCGGTTATTAAATAAATCCTATTATAGTTATACAACTATAATTTTTAATCCAAAATATACTATACAGTTGTTTTACTGTCAGGTATTTTTTATAAGAATGATTGGCGCTCCATCCATTTTGTTTTGTTCTTTTTTTAAGTTCATTTCGTGAGATCCTGAAACAAGGATGACGCGTTCAATATTTTAAGACGAAAAATATCTTATGACGGTTGTTTTTGTTTTGGGGTTTATTTGGTGATTTGAAAAGCTTCTGAGCAACTTATTGGTGCTTGTTTTATTTTTTTGCACCTACACTATCCCCTAAGTATCTCCCTAGTATCTCTTATCACTTTTATTTCGTGACTCGTCCTAAAATAACTATACAGGTTATTAAATAAATCCTATTATAGTTATACAACTATAATTTTTAATCCTAAATATACTATACA
>DATIRG010000351.1:0-4362 GCA_035470005.1 Lutibacter sp.
ATGCGTTATATTATCAAAACCAGCACATGAAAACAAAGCATCTTAAAGAATTTATTGTTGAATCCCAGACTTTCCTGGCAGGGCCGCCTGAGATTTCTTTTTGGAAAGTCAATGCGGTTTATAAATAAATCACTCAGCAGCCAGTCAAACCATCTTCTGATGCTCGTCCCAGGCGAGCAACAGAAGGTTAAAATGAGATGAGCGGCAAAGACAGAAGACGTTGTGCGTAAATTGTTTGGGTAAAACCAAAAACAGCATCCTTAGAAATGAAGAAAACCCGAAAACAAAAAATAATTTTAGGGACAAAAATAATTGCTGCAACTTTTTTGCTGCTGATTATCGCGTTTTTTATTTTTAGAAATGAATTATTGAAACAAACCATTGCCAAGGTATCTTTTAAAATGGCAAGCGAATACAACAGCACTTTTACGGTAAAAGAAGCTTCATTTACGGGGCTTTCGGGTTTGCGTTTTTCCAATATTGTTTTGGTTCCCAAAAAAGCCGACACGCTTTTCAACATCCAAAAAATGAAAACCAGCGTCAATTTATTGGGATTGTTGTTGGGCGATGTACAATTGGGAACATTGGAAATTGAGCAGGGTTATGTGCAATTGGTAAAAAATAAAAAGGGACGAAATTTTGATGCTTTTCTTAAGAAAGACCAAACAATTAGTGCTGCCAACGAAAAAAGAGATTACGCCAAAGTGGCCTTCAGGCTTATTTCGAAAGTGCTGAATTTGGTGCCAACGGATATGAAAGTCGAAAACCTTGCGTTCAGATTGGATGACAACGGCAAAAAAATCAACATTAATTTCCAAAAACTGCGATTGGTCAACAAGCAATTGGAGACTTTTATCAAAGTAGAAACCAAAGCTTTCACACAGCGAATCCGAATCCAGGGTTTTGCCGATCCAAGAAACAAAAAAGCCGATATTCGTTTTTTTAATATCGATACCGGAGCCATCAGATTGCCTTATCTCGACGAAAGATTCAACCTGAAATCGAGCTTCGATTCCATTCGGATTAACATTCAAAACATAGACAAATCGGGAGGAAAATTGCATCTTGACGGTTTTGCTTCGATTGCCAATTTGATGATCAATCACAAAAGAATTGCCAATAAAGACGTGGTGGTCAAACACGCCAAATTTGACTTTAGATTTCTTCTGGGTTCTGATTTTATTTCTATTGACAGCAGTTCGGTCGTACAGCTCAACAATATAAAATTTCATCCTTATTTGGCTTACGAAACCGAAAAGGACACCATTTACAAACTTAAAGTAGACATTCCAAAGATGAAGGCGCAGGATTTCATCGTTTCGCTTCCCGATGGTTTGTTTACCCATTTTCAGGGAATGGAAGCTGAGGGCAATTTCGAATTCAAACTGGATTTTATGTTCAATAAAAACAAACCCGATCAACTGGTTTTTGACAGCAATTTGAAAAAAGAAAATCTGCGGATTACCCATTACGGAGAAGCCAATCTTAACAAACTCAACGGTGAATTTGTGTATCGTGCAATTATAAATAATGTTTTGCAACGACCTGTTTTGGTGGGTGCTGCAAATCCAAATTATACGCCTTTAGACCAGATTTCGCCTTATTTGCAAAAAAGTGTTTTAACCGCCGAAGACCCTTCGTTTTTCACCCATCGCGGTTTTATCATTGAAGCCTTCAAACAATCGATTCTCAAAAACATTCGTACCAGGAAATTCACTCGGGGCGGGAGTACCATCAGTATGCAATTGATCAAAAATGTGTTTCTGACCCGCGAAAAAACAGTTTCCCGAAAACTGGAAGAAATTCTGTTGGTTTACATCCTTGAAAATAACCGGATCACCTCGAAGGAAAGAATGCTCGAAGTCTATTTCAACATCATCGAATGGGGACCAAATGTTTACGGAATTGGTGAAGCTGCACAATTCTATTTCCAGAAAAGTCCGGCCGATTTAAATTTGAAAGAATGTTTGTTTTTGGCGACCATCATACCAAAACCAAAGAAATTTATGTGGGAATTTGACAATGCGGGAAAGCTGAGATCGGCTGCAAACGAACAACAAAAATTCCTGAGCAATTTGATGTTGCGAAGAGGCCTTTTAATTCCTGAAGACACCATTGGAGCATACCTGCCATTGCAAATTACCGGAAATGCCCATTCGCTTTTGAATTTGAAAGTACAAGATTCTGTTGCTGTGGATTCGTTGGCTGTGGATGAACTGTTTGAGTGATAATTAAACGCTAAAACAAAAAGAAGGTACGAAGGATATAAGGGTTTTGAAAATCTGTTCAAACCGATCTAGAAAATTCGAATGAAAACTGTTGTACGCAAAATGATGACAAAAATTGCCCAATTCACCTAAATAGAATGATTCTTAAACTTAATATTACTATTTTTATTCATCGGAAAATTGCATTTTCAATAGCGTAATTTTTATTATGCTAAACCGTTCACAATTATGAAAAAGATGAAATTAATAATTTTATTATTTGTTTTAAGCAGTTGTACTGTAAAAAAAATAGATAACAGTATTAGGGGTTACGAAACTGAACCTTCTGTAAATTTAATGTTTAATGGAACAGAATCAATTCTATTAAATGAATTAAAATTTCACCCATATTACAATTCAAATGATTTGCAAAAATTTCTTTTTCAAAAATTCGGAAAATGGGATAATGTTATTGTTACAGAAAGGGCGATTCCTTTTTTTGTATGGAGTGAAATTAAATTACTTGATGGGTCAAATGAATTGTTTACAATTGGAGCGAGTGGAGAGGACTCAAAAATTCACTTGATTAAAACAAATGGAGATTATAGAAAAGGCAGAATCTATTACTGTTCTGCCATTGTCCTTGATGAAAATGATGTTGATTGTTTTGATAAAACCTCTAAAAATAAGGATTCAATCGCGAAAACCCTGATGGAAGGTGCAAAACATATAAAATTAAACGATTCGATATTTGAATATGAAATGAAAAAAGTTGTTAAAAAATAATATCAGAAAATACCTCATAAAACTATTTTAGATTTTCAGGCAACCTTTACATATAATGGCTCGCTTATAATTATTACAACTGATAGTGGCATTAATGGGTTTGAGGAAATAAAACGGGAAATTAAAACACTTGCTGGCAACTATTTAACAATTGAAAGGCGGATATATATTCGAAAAAAAAACATTTTAATAACTTGTGTCATCCAGCTCCGCTTTTCCGTTAAAAGTTTTGTACAGGAATAAAAAATAGGCCGCTAACAATGGTGCTCCAATAAGCACAATGGTTAACATAATTCCCAATGATTTTTGTGAGGAAGCTGCATTGTAAATGGTAATGCTATAAGCCGGATCAATGGTGGAAATTAATAATGTCGGATATAACTGAAAAGCAACCAGCATCAGCAAAAAAGCCATCGTTAAGGAAGAAAACACCAACGCCTGAAAATATTTCTTTTTTGATACCAACCGCGGAACATTGGCCACCGCCAGAAAGGATAAAATCGGCAGTATAAAAAATAAAGGATTCTCTTTAAAATTATTCGTTACTCCGGGAATAAACAGGAGCGTATAAATCGTTGTTATTGAAAAACTGACAATAAAAAACAGCATGCCTTTTTTCAATAAAAATGTCAAACGGGCGTGCAATCTGCCTTCGGTTTTTAACAACAGAAAAATAGCGCCCTGTGTCATAAAAATAGAAAGCGTTGTAAATCCGACCATCAAGGCATACGGACTTAAAAAGGCAAAGAAAATGCCGCCTTTATAACTGTAATTTGGACCTATTTCAAAACCTTGCAATACGTTTCCCAACACAACTCCCAATAAAAAAGCAATTAAAACATTGGCTGCTGAGTAAACAATATCCCAGGTTTTTCGCCACCACAACATTTTTTCGGCACTTCTGAATTTTATGGCTGAAGAGCGTAAAACCAACAACATCAAAAATAGCATAAACGGGATGTACATTGATGAAAGTAGGGTAGCATACATCACAGGAAAACCGGCAAACAAAGCACCGCCTCCAATAATTAACCATACCTGATTGGCATCCCAAAGCGGGCCGATTGAATGGATGGCAATTCTTCGGCTTTCATCTGTCTTAAAAAATAAATGCCAGGCGCCTGCGCCATAATCAAACCCTTCTAAAATAGCATAACCCGAGAATAACAAGCCAACTACCAAATACCAAAGTGTGGGATAATCTATTCCTAAAAATGTTTCCATACTGCTGTAAATTAACTGGTTTCTAATTGATTTTGTGATTTTTCATCATACGGGCCATGTTTTATTTTTTTATTTAAGGAATATAAAAACAACACAAATAGTAAGGAATACAACACAAAAAATAAAATCAATGAAAACAATATTT
>DATIRG010000352.1:0-1721 GCA_035470005.1 Lutibacter sp.
AATGAAAAAGGAATGGAATCTGCTTGGAATGCCATCAAAAAAAATGACGCCAAAGAAAAAGCGAAAGAAAAAAAGGAACTTACAAACCCAACCATTTTACCTGTCACTTATCCTAATATTGCTTTTGGTTTTACAGAAAAACCAAAACAAGAAACCATAATATTTAAAAATGTAACTGTTTGGACCGGTGAAAATGAAGGCATTTTAAAAAATACGGATGTGTTGATAACAGCTGGAAAGATTTCAAAAATAGGTACAAATTTATCGGCAAAAGATGCGAAGATAATTGATGGAACCGGCAAACATTTAACGGCAGGAATTATCGATGAACATTCTCATATTGCCACTGTTGCCGTAAACGAATCGGGCCAAAATTCCACTGCTGAAGTTTCTTTGGAAGATGTTGTGGATGCTGACGATATTCAAATTTACAGAAGTTTGGCCGGCGGTGTCACCACTGTTCAAATATTGCACGGATCCGCTAATCCGATTGGCGGACAAGCTGCGCTTGTGAAATTGAAATGGGGAGAAACAGCCGATAATTTATTGTATAAAAACAACGATAAATTTATAAAATTTGCGTTGGGCGAAAATGTAAAACAAGCCAATTGGGGAAATACCGAAACGGTGCGTTTTCCGCAAACTAGAATGGGTGTTGAGGAAGTTTATATGGATTATTTCCAGAGAGCCAAAGAATATGACGTTATAAAAAAGAGCGGCAAACCTTTCAGAAAAGATACAGAAATGGAAATTTTAGGGCAAATATTAAACAAAGAGCGTTTTATTTCTTGCCACTCTTATGTACAAAGTGAAATAAATATGCTGATGAAAGTTGCGGATAAATTCAATTTTACGGTAAATACTTTTACGCATATTTTGGAAGGCTATAAAGTTGCCGATAAAATGAAAGAACACGGTGCAGGCGCTTCCACTTTTTCCGATTGGTGGGCATTTAAATATGAAGTAAAAGATGCCATACCCTATAATGCAGCAATTATGCTAAAAGCCGGAGTTACTGTTGCCATCAACTCTGATGATGCAGAAATGAACCGAAGATTGAACCAAGAAGCGGCAAAAACCATAAAATATGGTGGATTAACAGAAGAAGAAGCATGGAAATTGGTTACCATCAATCCGGCAAAATTGCTTCACATTGATAATCGTGTTGGAAGTGTTAAAGTTGGAAAAGATGCCGATGTTGTTTTGTGGAACGAAAATCCGCTTTCCATTTACGCAAAAGCTGAAAAAACGCTTGTTGAAGGAATTGTTTATTTTGATACTGAAAAAGATTTGCAATTAAGAGCACAAGTAAAAGATGAACGAAATTCATTGATTAATATGATGTTGATTGAAAAAAATAACGGAAACGACGTTCAACCTCCAAGCAAAAAAACACCGGTACATTTTCATTGTGATACTGTGCTAGAATATTAAAACCAAAAGAAAATGAAGAAACAAACTATATACAACCTGCTGTTTTTATTTTTATCATTAACGATATCAGCGCAACAAACTCCGGCTTCAAAACAGACTGTTGATTTCAGCATTGAAGGTGCAACAGCACATTTAGGGAACGGAGAAATCATTGAAAATTCCTTAATAATGTTTTCAAACGGAAAAATTACGTTTGTTGGCAGTGCTTTAGTGAAAATTGCCCGAAGTGGAACAGTTATAAATGCAACCGGAAAACACGTTTATCCGGGATTTATTATCGCAAATTC
>DATIRG010000353.1:0-2178 GCA_035470005.1 Lutibacter sp.
GTTCAAAAGGCCTATTTTAAAAAGAAATTCATTCCATTTATCAACCCCGAATTGATTGTTTTCGTTGTTGATAAAGATGGAAAACTGGTTGCGTTTGCCATCACCATGCCATCATTTTCCGAAGCCTTGCAAAAATCAAAAGGGAAAATATTTCCATTTGGAATTTTTCATTTATTACAGGCGAAAAAATACAGCAAAGACATTTTGTTCTATTTAATTGGCGTACATCCAATGCATCAAAACAAGGGTGTTCACGCCATCATTTTTGAAGAATTTTACAAAACATATACAAAAAAAGGAATTATCAACTGTTACAGAACGCCTGAACTTTCTACAAACAAAGCGGCCGCGGCACTTTGGAAAAATTTCGATCCGGTAGTTTATAAAAGACGCTGCACCTTCAGAAAAAATTTATAATGCAATTATTTTACAACCCAGAATTAACAACCGACACCAAACAGTTTTCTTTTGATAAAATTGAAAGCAAACACATTGTACGCGTTTTACGAAAAAAAGAAGGCGATAAAATTTTTATCACCAACGGCTTGGGCCAATTATTTACATCAGAAATTTTGCTGGCAGACGATAAAAAATGTTCGGTAAAAATTGTGAATTTGGAAACCCAAAAAAGTGACCGAAATTATTATCTGCATATTGCCATTGCGCCCACAAAACTAAACGACCGTTTTGAATGGTTTTTGGAAAAAGCGACCGAAATTGGCATTGATGAAATAACCCCAATTATTTGCGAACATTCTGAACGTAAGGAAATTAAAACAGAAAGAATGAAAAAAATAATTCTTTCTGCAGCAAAACAATCACTTAAATTTCATTTCCCTAAATTGAACGAGCCCATCACTTTTAATGCTTTTATGCAATCAAATTTCAGCGGACAATTGTTTATCGCACATTGTGAGGAAACCAGTAAAAAATCATTAAAATCGGAATTGAAACCTGAAATAAATAGCACCATCCTCATTGGTCCTGAAGGCGATTTTTCAACCAAAGAAATTCAACAAAGTTTGGCCAATAACTTTATTCCTGTATCTTTGGGAAATAGCCGTTTACGAACTGAAACTGCCGGCATTGTTGCAGTTCACAGCGTGGCATTTGTAAATGAATGAATTTGATGAAAAAACACCTTAAATCTTATTTTGAAATCCTAAATTTTAAATTAAAGTTTGGTCTTTTTTCTTTATTCTTTTTTCTCATTTCTCTTTTCACAATTCAAGGACAACAAATTGCCATTTTAAAATATAACGGTGGCGGCGATTGGTATGCAAATCCAACGGCTTTGCCAAATCTTATAAAATTTTGCAACAAAAACATAAAAACTTCCATAAAAGAAATTCCGGAAACGGTTGAAACGAACAGTATCGCCATTTTCAATTATCCCATAGTTTTTATGACCGGCCACGGAAATGTCAGTTTTACCGATGACGATATTGAAAATTTAAAAAATTATTTGATTTCGGGCGGGTTTTTGCATATTTCGGATAATTACGGATTGGACACCTATGTTAGACGAGAAATGAAAAAAGTTTTTCCAACACTCGATTTTAAAGAAATTCCTTACAATCATCCTATTTTTCACCAGACTTTTAATTTCGAAAACGGCATCCCAAAAATTCACGAGCACGACAACAAACAGTCGCAAGGTTTTGGCCTGTTTTATGAAGGAAGATTGGTTTGTTTTTACGACTATGAATCGGATTTAAGTGATGGATGGGAAGATGAAGATGTGCATGGAGATCCTTTTGAAATTCGCGAAAAAGCCTTAAAAATGGGTGCCAATATTGTTGAATATGCCTTTAAAAACTAGTATGCCTGAAAATTTAGATTCCTTGAAAATAAATTTTGATACCGAAGGACTTTGGGTACTTAACATTACCCTGGCCATTATTATGTTTGGCGTGGCGCTCGGCATAACTATGGACGATTTTAAACGCTTATTTCAAAATCCGAAAATACTATTGACCGGAGTCATTTCCCAGTTTATTTTATTGCCGTTGGTTACATTCGTTTTTATAAAACTGGTGAATCCGATGCCAAGCATTGCATTGGGAATGATGATGGTTGCTGCTTGTCCGGGCGGAAATATTTCAAATTTCATGACCCAAATGGCCAAGGGAAATTCGGCATTGTCCATCAGTTTAACCGCATTTTCAACATTGGTTT
>DATIRG010000354.1:0-1822 GCA_035470005.1 Lutibacter sp.
AAGGTAAATTTTTAGCCAAAAAAGGACTTTGGGTTTCTGAATACAGAATAGAATCCGGTTTAAATTGCGGCGGCCATGCTTTTGCATCCGACGGATATTTGTTAGGCCCGATTTTGGAAGAATTTAAAATGAACAAAAGTGCTTTAATTGATGAGATTCACGGAATCTTGGTTGAAGCGTTAAAAAGTAAAGAAAAACACATTCCAGCCGAGCCATTAAGTTTGGCGATTACCGTTCAGGGAGGCGTTGGTACTTATGAAGAACACGAATTTTTATTAGACAATTACAATCTTGATTCTGTGGGTTGGGGTTCTCCATTTTTATTGGTTCCTGAAGTAACTACGGTTGATGAGGTAACCAGAGAAGCGTTGCGGGTTGCCACGGAAAAAGATTTGTTTTTAAGCAACATTTCTCCTTTGGGAGTTCCTTTTAACAGTTTAAGGGGAAATACCAATGAGATTATCAAAAACGAAAGAATTGCCGCTGGAAAAGCAGGAAGTGCCTGTACTAAAAAATTCCTTTCCTCAAATACAGAATTCACCGAAACAGTAATTTGCACGGCTTCAAAAAAATACCAAACGCTAAAATTAGATGAGTTAAAGCTTGAAGATTTAAGTTCAAGTGAGTTTGCCGAAAAAGCCAATAAAATTACCGAAAAAGCTTGTTTGTGTGAAGGATTGGCCAATGCTGCTTTCTTTAACTATGGCATTGAAAGAAAAGGCGAAACACAAGGCGTTGCAATTTGCCCGGGCCCAAATATGGCTTATTTCACAAAGGATTTAACGTTAAAAGAAATGGTTGACCATATTTATGGACGCGAAAATGTGATTGAGACAAAAAACCGTCCGCATATGTTCATTAAGGAATTGGCGATGTACGTTGATTATTTTTCCAATAAAGTTGATGAGTTTAGTGATTCATTTAATGTAAAAAATCAAAAATATTTAACTGCTTTTCAAACCAATTTAAATGAAGGCATTGAATATTACCAAAAATTATTTTCCGAATCAAAAATTTATTTTGAGGCGAATAAAGAAGTGTTATTAAGCGAATTGGAAACTTTAAGAACAGCATTGTTCGACATCAAAATTCCGATTTTGGTTAAAGCCTAATTCTAAAAAAATAAAAAGACTGTCTCAATAGACAGTCTTTTTTTTGCTTATTAACTTTATATTTATGAATTTTCAGTTCCGCAATGAAAATTTGCCAATGTCTTATTTTCAAGTATTTTCAACGTGCTGTCACGCACTTCTGCCATTAAAATATTCAAACTGCAACGCTCTTCACTGGTGCAGTCATCACATTTTTCGTAATAATTTAAACTAACGCAAGGCAACATCGCAATTGGACCTTCAAGCAAGCGAATTACAGTTGAAATTTTTATGGCATTTGGATCTTTAATCAAATAATAACCGCCGCCTTTTCCTTTTTTGGAAGAAAGGATTCCGCTCTTTTTTAATGTCAATAAAATACTTTCCAAAAACTTTTTTGAGATATTCTCCGATTCAGAAATATCTGAAATTAAAATAGGAACATTTGGCTCTTGTCTGGCAAGATAGCTCAGCGCTTTAAGTCCGTATTTTGTTTTTTTAGAAAGCATTTTTACCTGATTTATTGAATTAAATTATTCTTCTTTTGGCAAAAAAACTTCAGCCATCATACACCGCGCACTTCCGCCTCCACAGGCTTCAATGGTATCCAATGAACTGTAAAGTATTTTACCGTACTTTTCAAGTTGGTTTATTTGCTGTTTATTTAAACTTTCAAAGGCTGAGTTTGACATCACAATGTAGCGCTCGTTGTTTCTTCCCAAAACTTGAAG
>DATIRG010000355.1:0-4472 GCA_035470005.1 Lutibacter sp.
CATAAACAGTTCAGCCATATTTCGATTCATTCCGCTCATATTTTATGCCCTGTTATTGCCTTTTTTATTCAACTATCTTATACTTATTGTCCTCACCCAACTTATTCAGCAAATTATTTACCTCCTTTTTTAATGCTACCATAGTGATTTCGCGACCGACGGTAAGTTTGTGAAAGCGTTCCAATTCATCCATCTTCGCCAACATCGCTTCATCTGCAATTTTACGCTCTGTAATGTCCTGCAATGCGCCCTGCACTTTAATTGTTTTGCCAATGGAATCTTTTACGGCCTCGGCTATGGTTCTCACCCAAATGCGTTTTCCTTTCGAGGTTAGAATTTGCATTTCTATGTCGAACGGAACACCATTTTCCACGCAATTGTAGAATAATTCCTTAAGTTTTTCTCGACATTCAGGCACACAAAAATCAAGTCCTTCTTCAACCAAAGGGGAATAACCTAAGGGCATTTCATGAATGGCAGCAACTTCATTTGACCAAAAGCAGCGATTTTCAATCAAATTAACAATCCATCCGCCAAGTTTCGCTTTTTCTCCTGCAATTTTAATTAGCGCGTAACTTTCTTCCAGTATTTCTTCCGCTTTTTTGCGATCGGTGATGTCAAGCGTTGCCCCAACGTATCGCAAAAGATTGCCATGTTCATCAAAATAGGGATTCGCCTGGTCATGTACCCAACGAACACTTCCGTCGGGTCTTACAATGCGGTGTTCAAACTCATAAAATTCCCGGTTTTGCATTGCTTTCATAAAGGTTTTGTTAAGCAATTTTGCATCATCGGGATGAATATATTTTTCCAGCATAACATGATACTCAGGAGACGGACCATGGGGATCTAGGCCATAAATGTTGTATTCTTCCTCGGACCAGATGGTGGTTTGGTCGGCAGCAACATATTCAAAACTCCCAAGATGCGCAATTTCCTGTGAATTTTTCATAATGCGTGACATTCTTATTAAATCCAATTCAGCCTTTTTGCGCTTGGTGATATTAATAATTATTGCAAGATTGTATAGAAATTGCCCATTTGAATCATGAAATGTTGATATGGTAAGCTCTGTCCAGATCGTTTCACCATTTTTATTTAAATACCTTTTCTCGGTTCTGTACACATCAATTTCCCCGGCCTGCATTTTTTTAATTTGGGGAATATCTTTATCCTTATCATCAGGATGTGTGATATCGAGGAAAGTAAGTTGTTTAAGTTCTTCCTCCCGGTATCCGACCATTTGGCAGAAGGTCCGGTTTGCCGTAAGGAACTTAAAATCTTTATTAACCATCACCATACCGGTTGCACCGTCTTCAAAGATTTTTCTATAACGATATTCACTTTCTCTCAGGTCCTTTTCCGCCTGCCTGCGTTGGGTAATGTCGACTGAAAATGCCGTTGTTCCAATAATTTCGTTTTTGTCGTTAAAAATAGGATTGTATCTTGTTTCGTAATACGCCTTTTTAAATTCGCCATATTCCTCGATGGTGGTATGACTTACACCGTTTAGTGCTTTCTCGTAATTTATTTTCGCTTTTATTCTGTCTTCATCGGTGGTGATACATGCCAATAAATTCATTCCAATTTTTATATCTTGTCCGTATGCTTGAAGCATTACCAATCTATGACATTCATTAAAAGACAAATAATTATAATTTTTATCTATGGAAAGAATAACCATGTCTTTGGGACTTTCGATGCTCGATTGCAGCAAAATCGCGGTCTTTTTTAACTTTTCGGCTGCTTTCTTTTGTTCCGTAATGTTTGCATTAAAGCCATACCAGGTAATGCTTCCGTCGGGTAGTTTTTCCGGGGTTGATTTGGATAAAATCCATTGTATTTCTTTCCCCGGCAGTTGTACCCTATGCTCACAGGAAAAATAAGTTAAATGCTTTGCGGAATATTCAATGTCGTTCATGACCCTTTCAACATCTTCCGGATAAATTACACTGGCAATAGGCGTGAAATCATCAACAACATCTTCCGGCGAACAGCCAAAAGTATTTTTGATGCCTTCAGAAGCAATCGGAACGAAATAAGAACCGTCAGGTCTTCGTGTAAATTGAAAAATTAAGTCGGGCATATTCGCAGAAAGTTTTCTGAACTGCAAGTCTTTTTCACGCAACATTTGTTTTTCCGTAGCGTGTATTTTTTCTTGCTTTTTATGAGAAGAAACCAACGAATTATTCAATTCCTGTAATTTTCCCAACTCTATGATGAGTTCCTCTTTGGTTTTATTTTGATAGCTGCTCATAATACTATAATAAAATCAATAAATCTGTTCTTTCCGGAAGGTAATTGTTTCGTGTAAGTTAGGAGGCTATTCCTTACACCTTTACCTTCAAATTTAATTAAAAAACCAATGCAATCAAGCAGATTGGGACAAAAACATTATAAATAATTTTTATTTTTCTAAGTCCATTGATAAAAGGTACGCTGATGCACAGACTTTACTTACCAAAGGCACTAGAAATAAAAAAAAACTGGTTTTTTGGGTGCGTTATTTCCCTACTTTTGCGTGCACGAGTGTGACGCTTAAGCCTGCAGGAAGATTTAACTTGGAATAATTAAATTTTATAGGAGAAAGCAGTGTAAATTTGTTAATTTTATAAAATTAATCTGCAAAAATTGTGAAGAACCCCTTTATGAAAAAGATTGAGCCAAAAGTTAAAGATTTCCTGACCTCCTTTGCTGTCCTTTTTGCCAGTATTGTAATCACTTTTATCATAGCTTTTTATGCTAAGAAAGCCCTTGAAAAGGATACCAGGTTGCAACTTGAAATTGGCGCTGTCGACATAAAATTCAGAATTCAAAGTATGCTGAACTCGCATGTGCAGTTTTCACGGAGCAGTGCTTCTTTTTTTATGTCTTCAGATACAGTCACAAAAAGCGACTGGAATCATTTTGTTGAAAAAAGTAAAATTGGCGGACATTTAAAAGGGTTTCAGGGAATTTCCTTTGTGACGATTGTTTCCGATACCCAACTGGAAAATCACCAACAACGTTTTAAAGAAGTATTGTTCAATGAGTACAGGGTTTTTCCGGCTACCAATTCAGCATTGTACACCCCTATTGTTTATATTGAACCGCAACAAGACAGAAACCTTAAAGCGTTGGGGTATAATATAAGTACAAATCCCCTGATGAAAGAGGCCATAGAAAAAGCCAGGGATTCCAATAAAACGATTCTGACAGATAAAGTTACGCTTATTCAGGAAGGCAGTACTGAAACCAGTCCGGGGTTTGTCATGTACACGCCCATTTATGATGAAAACTTGCCTGTAAACACTATAAATGAACGAAGAGTTGCCATTAAAGGCTGGGTAGCCAGCTCTTTCAGGATGACAGACTTAATGAATTATGTATTTGAGGAACCCAATTCCAATGATTACAATCAGCTTCATGTAAAAATATATGATGGCGATCAATTAACAAGTGAATCGCTTTTGTTTGACAATAAAACCAAACTAAATAAAAATAATTTTAAATCACGGGCAAACATGCTGTTGTTACCCATTGATTTAAACGGAAAAAGATGGACCTTACAATTTATGCAACCCATCATAGCGCCTTCTTTTGCAAGTATACCGTCGGTAGTTTTAATTGGCGGCATTTTGATTTCGATTTTATTGAGTTTGCTGGTATTCTCTCTGCTCAACAGGGCCGCTTATGCAAAAACAGTTGCTGAAAAATTAACCGTCAATTTATCCGATAAAAACAAGGAATTGATTACCGCAAACGAACTGCTGGAAGAAAGCCACGCTGAAATCATCATTTCAAAGGAAAAAGCGGAAGACAGTGAAGAAAAATTAAAACTGATCTCCAACAATCTGGTCAATGGGATGATCTATCAGGTAGTGATGGTTGATGAAAACAGAAGAAAATTCACGTATTTAAGTGATTCTGTTGAACAATTATATGGCTGCACTGCGAAAGATGTCTTAGAAAATTCGACATTAATTTATAGTAAGATACACCCGGATGATGCAGCTGATTTATTAAAGAAGGAAAAAGAAGCCTTAAAAACAATGTCAATTTTTAAAGCGGAAGCCAGGGTAGTCAATCCTGACGGAACAATCAGGTGGTCTTATTTTGTTTCCAGAGCGCGTATTATTGGCGGACTGGTTTATTGGGATGGCATTGAAGTTGATATCAGTGAGCAAAAAAATACAGAAAATGAATTGTTGATTTCCAAGGAGAAAGCAGAAGTAAGCAGTCGTTTAAAATCTGCATTTCTTGCCAATATGAGTCACGAAATCCGAACACCCATGAATGCCATTTTAGGTTTTTCCGACCTGTTGAAACATCATGAACTGACCGATGAAAAGCAAGAGAAATATTTTGAAATCATTCAAAAAAGTGGCGGAAGATTGCTTACTGTGATCAATGATATTATTGATATTTCAAAAGTTGAATCGGGCCAGATGGAAATATTAATTTCTGAGTTTAATGTTCTGGAACAAATAAAG
>DATIRG010000356.1:0-1656 GCA_035470005.1 Lutibacter sp.
AGCCATCTTTACAGAAAGATTAGGTAGACCGTAAAGAAAATAACGCGTTTATTTCTGTTGATTTGCCGGCAAACATAATTGAGCTAAAAGACGAGAATGTTTCTGAGGAAGTTAAAAACACCTTAAAAACTATAAATAAGGTAAATTTTTTAGCCTTCCAAATTGATGAAACCAATCAGGAATTGTTCGATGCTGAAAAGATAAAAGTCGCAGAAATTCTAAAAAACCCAGATTACAAGGAATTGATTCGCATGAAAACTGCAGGTGGAAATGTCACTGTAAATTATTTGGGAGCCGAAGACGCCGTTGATGAAGTGATTATTTTTGGATCGGACAGTAAAAGGGGATTTGCTTTAGTAAGAGTTCTTGGGAAAAATATGAATCCTGCAGATATTCTTAATATGTCCCAAGAAATTAAATTAGACGGAAATTCTCCACAGCTCAAACAATTGGGAGGATTGCTTGGAAGCATCAAATAGTCTAAAGACAGAAGACAGAAGTTTACAATTAAACAAAAACTAAAAGCCATACCTTATAACGTATGGCTTTTTAACTATCTGTTAACTACTTAAATTAATTAAATTCCTACTTTTGTTCCTTAAATTTTAACCCATTCAAATGAAAAATATTTTATTAACACTTATCTTTTTATTTTCAATAGTCCTTGGCGCGCAAGACTTAAAATACCAACCTGAAAAAGACAAAATAAACAATCTGGTTCATACCAAATTAAAAGTGGATTTCAATTTTGAAAAGAGTCAGCTAAATGGTGAAGCCTGGGTAACGTTAACACCTCATTTTTACGCTGTTAACAAAGTTGTTTTAGATGCCAAATCTTTTAACGTTTACGAAGTAAAAGTGAATGACAAAAAAGCAGGCTTTAATTATTCTGAAGATCAATTAACCGTGGAGCTTGACAAAACCTATAAAAAAGGCGAAGAATATACTGTTTACATAAAATACACCGCAAAACCAGAAGAAATTAAACAAAAAGGAAGCGAAAATATTACGGATGCAAAAGGTTTGTATTTTATTGATCCGAAAGAAGAAGATCCAAATAAACCAACACAAATTTGGACACAGGGCGAAACAGAATCCAACAGCTGCTGGTTTCCCACCATTGATTCCCCAAATCAAAAAACAACCCAGGAAATTTATATGACCGTTCCCAATAAATATGTAACACTCTCAAACGGTACTTTAAAAAGTCAAATTGTAAATCCGAACGGAACAAGAACAGATTATTGGAAAATGGATCAAAAACACGCGCCGTACCTTGTTTTTATTGGTGTTGGGGAATTTAACATAACAAAAGACACTTGGAACGGACTGGAAGTTAATTATTACGTTGAGCCAGAATTTGCGCCCGAAGCCAAAACAATTTTTGGGAATACACATGAGATGATTACTTATTTCTCAGACATCACGGGAATTCCATATCCTTGGGATAAATACAGCCAAATTGTGGTTCGGGATTTTGTAAGCGGCGCTATGGAAAATACCACAGCGGTTGTTCATGCTGAAGACGCTCAACAAAAAATGGGACAGTTAATTGATAGTAATGAGTGGGAAAGCACTATTGCACATGAATTATTTCATCACTGGTTTGGCGATTTGGTCACTACCGAAAGTTGGGCCAATTTAACTGTTAATGAG
>DATIRG010000357.1:0-2194 GCA_035470005.1 Lutibacter sp.
TTGATATGTTAAGTCTATAACTTATAACTTATAACATAAAACGTATAACAATTAACGTATAAAATTTAACGTATAACATTTAACGTATAACATTTAACGTATAACATTTAACGTATAACATATAACATTTAACATTAATTAAAACTCACTGGTAAAGTGCAGCTTCACGTTCGGATATTTATCCTGCGTCATTTGAATGGAAAATGCAGAGTCGGCCAAAAACACCAGTTGTCCTTGTTTGTCGTAAGCCAGATAGCGTTGTTTTACGCGTTTAAACTCTTTGAATTCCTCACTTTTCGGATCTTTGGGATCTACCCAGCAAGCCTTGTGTACGTGCAAATTTTCGTAACTGCATTTTGCCCCGTATTCATGTTCAAGTCGGTATTGGATCACTTCATATTGCAACGCACCAACAGTTCCGATCACTTTTCGGCCGTTGAGTTCCAAAGTAAATAATTGTGCCACGCCTTCATCCATCAGTTGGTCAAGTCCCTTATACAACTGTTTCGATTTCAACGGATCGGCATTGTTGACGTAACGGAAATGTTCGGGCGAGAAGCTCGGCACCCCTTTAAAGTTCAGCACTTCGCCTTCGGTTAGCGTGTCACCGATTTTAAAGTTTCCGGTATCGGGAAGTCCGACAATGTCGCCCGGAAATGATTCTTCAACAATCTCCTTTTTTTCGGCAAAAAAGGCATTCGGACTCGAAAATTTGAATTTTTTGTTCAGCCGCACGTGCAAATAGGGTGCATTTCTTTTGAAGGTTCCCGACACAATTTTAACGAAAGCCAGGCGGTTTCGGTGATTGGGATCCATATTGGCGTGTATTTTAAATACAAATCCGGTGAGCGTCTCTTCTTTGGAGTCCACCAAACGGATATCGGCCATTTTGGGCTGTGGCGATGGGGCTATTTCAATAAAGCAGTCCAGCAGTTCCTTAACCCCAAAATTGTTTAAGGCCGAACCAAAAAACACGGGCTGCAGGTTGCCGTTTAAGTAGGCATCTTTATCAAAATCAGGATATACTTCCCTTAAAATTTCCAATTCTTCACGCAACGTATTGGCCGATTTCTCGCCAATAATCTTATCCAGTTCCGGCGTGGGAATATCGGTAAGTTCAATCCCTTTCGAAACGGTTTGCTTGTGGTCGCCCGAAAACAGGTTTATTTTCTTTTCATAAATATTGTAAATGCCCTTAAAATCGTAACCCATTCCAATGGGAAAACTCAACGGCGTCACCGTAAGTCCCAGTTTCTGTTCCACTTCATCCAGCAAATCGAACGCATCTTTTCCCTCGCGGTCCATTTTATTGATAAAAACAATGATGGGAATTTTTCGCATTCTGCACACTTCCACCAGTTTTTCGGTTTGCTCTTCAACCCCTTTTGCCACGTCAATCACCACAATTACACTGTCAACAGCGGTGAGGGTTCTAAAAGTATATTCGGCAAAATCCTTGTGTCCGGGCGTGTCTAAAATATTTATTTTTTTGCCTTTATAGTTAAAAGCCAATACAGAGGTGGCCACAGAAATTCCCCGTTGACGCTCAATTTCCATAAAATCGGAAGTGGCGCCTTTCTTGATCTTGTTGCTTTTCACGGCTCCGGCCTCTTGTATGGCGCCCCCAAACAGCAATAATTTCTCGGTTAAGGTGGTTTTTCCCGCATCGGGATGCGAAATAATCCCGAAGGTGCGTCTGCGTTGTATTTCTTCTAAAAAAGTCATCACTAAAATTTTGAGGTGCAAATATATGGCTAATTACACGATTTGCCAATTAGAATTTACAGGCAGGAAAGGCCCTGATTTTGGCAGGTTAAAAGAGCCGTCCTGCAACACAAATATTTTTTTGGGCGTTCCCTTGCGGGCGTGCTTTACGTTACAATCCGTCTTTGCGGGGCTTTTGCAAAAAGTCAGCCTGTGCCGAATTTATTTCGGTATGGCAATCTGTTGAACATAGTTCTTCTTAAGCTCGCAAAGCCGGGATTTTCACTTCAATCACTAACGCAAATTGATTTAGGTCCCGATAGATTCTTTCTTGATTTACAATATTAGAATTATAAAATAAACTTCTAAACAAACTGTTATGTACCAATGCAATCACAAACCCAGTGACCGAAATATTAAAAGTTAAATATTTTTTCTGCCCGCCGGTTAAAGGAATCAAACTCCCCTCTTGAGAGGGGCCAGGGGTGTG
>DATIRG010000358.1:0-1519 GCA_035470005.1 Lutibacter sp.
TCACATTTTTGTTTGAAGTATAACCCAACACATTTTTACAAGTGTTTTTCCCTATATCACCCAATCCATAAATTAGAATCTTATGCTCATTGTAGTCGGGCATATTTTCCATAATATAATGAATGGCCGCGTAAGCCACAGAAGTTGTACCTGAACTTAGTTGGGTATGGTTTTTTACATCTTTGCTTGCCTGCAAAACCAAATTCATCAAACGCTCTAAATAAGCGTTGGTTGTTCCAGCAATTTTTGCTTGTTTAAAAGATTCTTTTAACTGTCCAACAATTTCGTAATCGCCTAAAATTTGGCTGTCTAAACCAGTTCCTGTTTTAAACAAATGACGTACGGCATCTTTATTCTTATAAACATAAGAGACATTGATAAAATCTTCAATAGTTCCGTTGGAATATTTGATGATTAAACTTATCAATTCAAAAGGATGTTTGGCAAAGCCCGTAATTTCAGTTCTGTTGCATGTTGACAAAACAAAAATCCCGTCGATTCCCTTTTCCTTGGCCTCTTGTAATAATAATTTTTGATTTTCTTTAGTGATGCTAAATGCACCTCGCACATTTACATCCGCTTTTTTATAACTAAGCCCAACATTGTATAATTTTGTAGGCATGTTTTCTTGACTCATAAAAAATAGTGTTATCAATAAGTGTCGTCAAAAGTACAAAGATAAAATCCTACAAAACATCGATAAAAGTACTTTTATTATCGACATAAGTTACCATGCCTAATTTATAATACTTCTAAATAAGGAGAAATCGAACAAAAGTATGACAAATGTCAGTAAAATAAGGCGACAAAAACTATGACTTTTATCATATTTTAATTGCCAAGTAGTTTTTTTGTATGAATTTTTATTCTTATTTTTGCCCCAGTTTTAGCGCTAATTCATAAAAATGTCTTATGAAATCCAATTTAGAGAATTATAAAAATATCGACAAAAGTACCCAGTTCATTTTTAATGAAACGGATACATTTAAAGTTTTTAATTTGAACAATTTGTCGGACAATGATGAATTTTACAAACTGTCATTAACCAAAAATTACATTCAAATTTATTTTTGCTGCAACAACGAATGTAAAGTTGCCTTTAAATTTGAACATTGCGTCATGCCTTTAATTGAAGGCAATTCAAGTATGGTTTATTTTAAGGATGAGAAAATGGATCTTCTTTTTAAGTTGCCACCAAATTCCGAATTGCTGGCAATTTTAATTTCTATTGAACATTTTCATTCCTTGTTTTCCATTAACGGAACTGTTTTATTTAACTATAACAGTTTAAAAGGAGAAAACCCTATTATTGAGCCAAAAGAAACCAATTCTTCCATAAAATTAATCTTGAATCAGCTTAGGACGAAACAAACGAACGATTTGCTTCGACCAATTTATATCAAGGGAAAAGTTTATGAATTGCTCAGTTATTATTTCAGCCAATCTTCGGAACAAGAAAGTGAAAATTGTCCGTACATTTCAAATGAATAAACAGCCAGTAAAATAAAAAAGGCAAAAC
>DATIRG010000359.1:0-3594 GCA_035470005.1 Lutibacter sp.
GCACCTGCCAATAATTCATTGTGCACAGACAATGTGCTGAATTTTCAATGGAACGCATCAACCGACAGTCAGGGCGATGCTATTACTTATCAAATTGAGGTTTCTAAAAATACGCAGTTTTCCCAAATTGCACATACGCAAACTTCTACCACCACCAGCAAATCAATTACACTGGAAAAAGGCATTGCTTATTATTGGCGTGTAAAAGCAACCGACAGCAAAAGTGCGGCAAGCAATTATTCCGCAACGTATACTTTATATACCGAAGGTGTTGGCATCACCAACCATTTGCCGTTTTCACCGGTCTTGGTGAGTCCGGCTTTGAATTCTGTACAAACTGCGGCCACCGTAAATTTGCAATGGACGGCAAGCGATGTAGATGCCAGTGACGCTTTAACGTACGATGTTTATTTTGGCACTGTACATCCGCCAACGGCAATTGTTTCATCAAATCAAAGCGCTAATTCATCAAACAGAACAGTAACGGCTTCAACAAAATATTATTGGAAAGTTGTGGTGAAAGACGGCAAAGGCGGACAAACAGTTGGTCAGGTTTGGAGTTTTACAACGGACTAGTAAATTGATTATAGATTGAAAAAAATGAAAAAATCGTAAAATAAAATTTTACGATTTTTTCATTTCAAAATTAAATTAAATCTGTTAATATTATTTTGTCTAAAAATGACTGAAATAAATTTCAAACTTATTGATAAATAGCTTTAATGGACTAAAAATAAAACACTTTTATAACCAAATAATAATATGAATGACTCAGTTTTTGTTTAAATAATCGATAAGTTTGTGGTCCTAAAATTAATTTAACGAAAAACCCTGAAATTTGTGAAAAAACTACTTATCAATTTATTGCTATTGCTATTTGTTGTCCCTTTTTATGGACAAATTCAATCCTATTATAATGGTTTAAATTTAACAAAAACTGGGAATGATTTATTTTTAGAGTTGTCAACCCGCTTGGCTGCAACTCATACCGGAATTCCTTACACCGGCTCTCCGGTCGATATTTGGGATGCTTGTAAATTGGCGGATGAAGATCCGGAAATCAGCGAAAATGTATTGCTAATTTACGGGTACAATGATACTGATGCAATTTCAGACAACGACAGAACAAGAAATAAAAGCCTGCAAGATACAGGAAGCGGTGCTTCTGGCGTATGGAATAGAGAGCATGTTTTTGCGCAATCGTTAGCAATTCCTAATCTAAGCACTTCTGAGCCAGGACCTGGAACTGATGTACATAATTTAAGACCTGCTGACAGAGACAGAAATGGTGATAGAAGCAATAGACCATTTACTGATGGAAATGGTGATTCTCATATCGTAACCGCGAACGGTGGTTGGTATCCCGGAGATGAATGGAAAGGTGATATTGCGCGAATTGTAATGTATATGTATATACGCTATCATGGAACTGGCACGCAAATTTCTGAAACGAAATGTTTGCCTATCAATGTGGGTTTTGGAACAACTTTAACGGTTGATCCTAATATGATTGAGTTGTTTTTAAAATGGAATGCAGAAGATGAAGTTTCGCCTTTTGAGGCAAATAGAAATGAGGTTTTGGCAGGAATACAAAATAACAGAAATCCTTTTATTGACAATCCTTATTTAGCTACAGTAATTTGGGGAGGATTGACTGCAGAAGACAAATGGTGGGCCAACAATTCATCTGATGTTGTGGCGCCAACTTCACCAACAAATATAGTGGCATCGAACATTGACATTAAATCTTTTGATGTAAGTTGGGATGCTTCAACAGATGATGTTGCAGTATATGATTACTTAATTTATTTAAATGGTGTCTATTTTAAATCCACTACAGCAACCACAACTTCAATCACAAATTTAAGTCCAAATACGAGTTACAATGTAACTGTTAAAGCGCGAGATGCAGCCTCAAATTATTCAGTTGTCAGCACTGCTTTAACTGTTACCACGTTGGTTGGACCAAAAATATTATTGGAAGAATTTTTTAACGATTGTGGAAATTCAAAATTCTTTCCATATAATGAAGCCAGTGACAAAAATTGGTTATGTACCCCTCAATTCGGACAAAATAATTCGGGTTCCTATGGCATAAATGGTTTTCAGGAAAATGTTTTGAGCAAAGACTGGTTAATAACCAAAAATCCTATTGATTTTGATGCCCAAACTGGCGAAAAATTGAGTTTTTATACCGATGTTGCTTATGGAACCACTCCGCTTTTACTGCTTTACTCAACTAATTATGACGGATCTTCAAACCCAAGTAGCGCAAACTGGATTCCGGTGCCTAATTTAACAATCCCAATTAAATCAAATACCAGTTCAACAGAAGAAATTTTCGTTTTTAATAATGTTGATATAAGTTCCATAACAGGATCAGTTTATTTTGCTTTTAAATACTATTCTGATGCAGTTCCTTCAAGATGGACGGTTGACAGTATTGAAATTACAGCAGATCAACCAAGCGTTGATACTGATAATGATGGGATTCTAAATGCCGATGACAATTGTGTTACAGTGGCAAACGCTGACCAATTAGATGCAGACGGAGATAACGTTGGGGATATTTGCGATTTATGTGCAAATACGCCAAATGGAGAAACTGTAAATGCAAGCGGTTGTTCCCAAAGCCAAATTGACGATGACAATGATGGCGTGATGAATAATTTGGATACTTGCTCAGATACACCAAACGGCGCAACAGTGAATGTAAATGGTTGTTCTAACGGACAATTAGATGATGACAATGATGGTGTTCAAAATAGCGACGATTTATGTGCAAACACACCAGTTGGAGAAGATGTAAATGGCAACGGCTGTGCTGAAAGTCAATTAGATGATGACAATGATGGTGTGAATAATAATCTGGATTTATGTGCAAATACACCAAGTGGCGAAACCATAAACTCAAACGGATGTTCAACTTCACAAACAGATGCTGATGCTGATGGTGTGAAAGACAACGTTGATTTATGTGCAAACACACCAAATGGTGAGTCTGTGAATACCAGCGGTTGTTCTCAAAGTCAATTAGACGATGACAATGATGGTGTTAAAAATAACGCAGATTTATGTGCAAACACATCGGCAGGACAAACAGTAAATACCAGTGGTTGTTCACCAAGTCAATTGGATGATGACAATGATGGCGTTAAGAACGACAAAGATTTATGTGCAAACACAACAGCAGGTGCTTTAGTTGATGCTTCAGGATGTTTCACCTTACCGGCGAATAATTTTACGGTTGAAACACTCAGTGAAACCTGCACAGGAAAAAACAACGGCCAGATTAAAATTACTGCGCTTGCCGGGTTAAATTACACCACTACAATCAACGGCGTGAATTATAATTTCACAAGTACAATAACAGTTATAAATCTGCCTCCAAATTCTTACAATATTTGCATTGGCGTTGTGGGACAAACTTACACGCAATGTTATACCGTTACGGTTGCTGCAGGAACAACAGTTTCAGGAAAATCGAGTGTTGTTTCAGGCAAAGCTTCCGTAGAAATTGAAAAAGGAACTGCGCCTTATATTGTGTATGTAAACGGACAGGAACAATTTGAAACCAATGCGCCAATATTTTCT
>DATIRG010000360.1:0-2306 GCA_035470005.1 Lutibacter sp.
ATTATTTATTTTCTGCATAACGTTTTGCTACATAATCCCAGTTAATGACATTGAAAAAATTCTCAACATATTCTGGTCTTCTGTTTTGGTAATGCAAATAGTAGGCATGTTCCCAAACATCCAATCCTAAAACAGGAAATCCGCCACACCCAATACCAGGCATTAAGGTATTGTCCTGATTTGCAGTAGAGCAAACCTCTACTTTTCCACCAGGGTGAACACATAACCAAGCCCAGCCCGATCCAAAGCGGGTAACTGCAGCTTTTGATAATGCATCTTTAAAAGCTTCAAATGAACCAAAAGCAGCGTCAATGGCCGCAGCCAATTCGTCTGTTGGTTTTCCTCCGCCGTTTGGAGACATCACATTCCAAAAAAGTTCGTGGTTGTAAAAACCGCCTCCATTATTTCTAACTGCGGCATTGTTCATATCTAATCCGGATAAAATAGCTTCAATAGATTTTCCTTCCAAAGCTGTTCCGGCGATTGCATTGTTTAAATTATTGGTGTAGGCTGCATGATGTTTTCCGTGGTGAATTTCCATGGTTTTTGCATCAATATTAGGTTCTAACGCGTCAAAAGCGTACGGTAATTTCGGTAATTCAAAGGCCATAATCATGTGTTTTAGTTAAACTTAAATATTGTCAAAGGTACCAAACCCTTTTCGTTTTATAAAATCAAATGTGCTTATAGTTGTATTGTTTAATCTTATTAGGCCTTAATATTTAGCATCTTTAGGATATTTCGCCATAAATTCTTCGGCTTTTTCCACCATTTTTATACTTCCGCAGAAAAAAGGAACACGTTGGTGCAATTCGGTTGGTTTAATATCCATAATTCTTGTGTAACCGTCGCTTGCTTTTCCGTTGGCTTGTTCAGCTAAAAAAGCCATTGGGTTGCATTCGTACAACAATCGCAATTTTCCTTTTGGCCCGATGGAGCTTGTCGGATAAATATAAATACCGCCTTTTATCATATTTCTGTGAAAATCGGAAACCAATGAACCTATATAACGCGAAGTGTAAGGTCTGTCGTCTTTTTCTTCCTGGCAATATTTTAAATAATCTTTTACGCCTTGTGGAAAGTGCACGTAATTTCCTTCGTTGATAGAATATATTTTCCCAATATCAGGGAATTTCATATTTGGATGCGATAAATAAAAAGAACCAATCGCCGGATTTAACGTAAAACCGTTTACGCCGTGTCCCGAAGTGTAAACCAGCATTGTGGAGGTGCCGTAAACCACGTAACCAGCGGCAACCTGCTGATTTCCGCGTTGCAGAAAATCTATTTTTTCAACCGGTGTTCCAATTGGCGTAACGCGACGGTAAATGGAAAAAATGGTGCCCACCGAAACATTTACGTCAATATTGGAAGAGCCGTCCAACGGATCCATCAATACAATATATTTATTTTCGTTTGTGCCGTGTTTTCCTTTTACAGTTACAAAATCATCCTCTTCTTCACTGGCAATTCCACAAACAATTTCACGGTTGATGAGCGTTTGCATGAACACCTGATTCGCAAAAACATCCAATTTTTGTTGGTCTTCACCCTGAATATTTGTATCGCCGGCATCACCCAAAATATCAACCAATCCAGCTTTATTCACCTTATAATTTACAACTTTCGCCGCCAATCTGATGGAGCTTAACAAGCGTGTAAATTCTCCGGAAGTTGATTTGTAATGTTTCTGATTTTCAATAATAAACTCTCCTAAGGTAAGGTTGTTATTTTTCATTGGTGCGCGCGGTTGTTTGTTTGCACAAATATCGAAAAAATTATTTTTAAAAAGACCTTTGTTTTGAGATACTTTGGATAAAGATTTTTTACTTTAGCCAATACCATTTAAAATAAAAATGAAAGATGAAACGAGCATTTCAAATTTTGATACACAAGGAAATGATTAATGGCGAACAGCAGCTGTTACCGCTAAAAAATAAAGTTTAAACAGATGAATTTTAGCATTAGGGAAGGAAAAATAGAAGACATGGCGTCGGTATTAAACTTGATAAAAGAGTTGGCACATTTTGAAAAAGAGGCTGATGCCGTTATAATTTCGGTAGCCGACCTAGAAAAAGACGGATTTGGAAATTCCCCGTTGTTTAAAACTTTTGTTGCTGAAGTTGATGAAGAAATTGTTGGGATGGCCTTGTTTTATCCAAGATATTCCACCTGGAAAGGGCCAACCATTCATTTGGAAGATTTGATTGTCAAAAAAAATAAAAGAGGCTTGAATATTGGAAGCGCCTTGTATAAAAAAGTGATTGAATACGGCCATAATTTAGGCGTTAAAAGAATGGAATGGG
>DATIRG010000361.1:0-10195 GCA_035470005.1 Lutibacter sp.
AATAAAAATAAAGTCCCGGCTTACAAAAAATATATTGAACCCCTTAAAATTCAATTGTATTCGATAGAAGTTCCCCACAAAAATATTTTATTTTATAAGTAAATTAATTATCAGAATATGACCATGAAGAGTATCAACCCGACCGAAACAAAAGCTTGGCAAGCACTAAATTCTCACTATAAAACTTTAGAATCAGTTCATTTAAAATCAATGTTCAATCATGATCTTGATAGAAAAAAGAAATTCACGATTAATTTCAACGACTTTGAATTTGATTATTCAAAAAACAGAATCACTGAAGAAACACTGAAACTTTTATTGAATTTGGCTCATGAAGTTGATTTAGAAAGTGCCATGAAGTCTTATTTTTCTGGAGAAAAAATCAATAAAACTGAAAACAGGGCGGTATTGCACACAGCTTTAAGAAATCAATCAAATGAACCTGTGATGCTTGAAGGAAAAAACATTATGATTGACGTAAAAGAAGCCTTGAATAAAATGGAATCTTTTACCAACAAAATTGTTTCTGGAAAATGGAAAGGCTATACAAATAAGTCAATTACCGATGTGGTAAATATTGGCATTGGAGGATCGGATTTAGGACCTGATATGGTGGTGGAATCTTTAAAATATTACAAAAACCATTTGAACGTTCATTTTGTTTCAAATATTGACGGGGACCACGTTCAGGAAGTCATTAAAACCCTTAATCCGGAAACTACCTTGTTTGTGATTGTTTCAAAAACATTTACCACACAAGAAACGCTGACCAATTCAACCACCATAAAAAAATGGTTTTTGCAAACTGCTTCAGAAAGTGATGTTGCAAAACATTTTGTGGCCGTATCCACAAACCAAACTGCAGCGAATAATTTTGGCATTGCCACAGAAAATGTTTTTACAATGTGGGACTGGGTTGGCGGCCGATTTTCTTTATGGAGTACTGTTGGTTTAACCATAAGTTTGGCTGTTGGCTTCAATAATTTTAAAGAATTGTTAATTGGCGCTTATGAAATGGATGAACATTTTAAAAACACGCCGTTTGAAAATAACGCACCAGTAGTTTTGAGTTTAATCGGCGTTTGGTACACCAACTTTTTTAAGGCGGAAACCGAAGTCATTTTGCCATACACACAATATCTCAGTAAATTTGCCCCGTATTTGCAACAAGCCATTATGGAAAGCAATGGCAAAAGTGCCGACAGAAACGGAAAACGGGTAACTTACCAAACGGGAAATATTATTTGGGGAAGCACTGGTACAAACGCCCAACATGCTTTTATCCAATTATTGCATCAGGGAACCAAGTTAATTCCTGCCGATTTTATTGGATTTAAAGAATCGCTATACGGAAACACCGAGCATCATACCAAATTAATGGCCAACTTTTATGCCCAAACACAAGCATTGGCCGAAGGAAAAACAAAAGAAGAAGCGCATTTGGATTTAAAAATGCAAGGTAAAATGGATGAAATAGAAACCTTGTTGCCTTATAAAGTTTTTGAGGGAAATAAACCAAGCACTTCTATTTTAATCACAAAATTGACACCTAAAACATTGGGAAGCTTGATTGCTTTTTATGAACACAAAATATTTGTTCAGGGAATTATCTGGAATATTTTCAGCTTTGACCAATTCGGTGTTGAATTAGGAAAAGAACTCGCTAACAAATATCTTCAAAAATAATTGTTGCCAATAGGCAATGATTGAAATTTTGATCGAATAAAATATTTCAATGAAGCAATCGTCATTATTTTAATTGAGACCTAAAATACTTCTTTTTTTTACTTTCTTACAGAAACGGCTGATTTTAAAAATAAATGATGCCGTTTTTTCTGTGAAAAATTCATACTTATTATTTACATACAACTAAATGTTCTTCAACCTATAAACCCCAAAAGCACAAATTATTTTGATTTTCTTATGCACTAAAAAGCAACCTTTTCAATAGGTAAACATCTGTTAATAAACTGTTAACATTTAAAAAATGCATATCATTTTTTAAATGTGTTTTTTATTACTTTTATCATAATTCTTTGTTAAAAAACTTAACAATTTATTAATGATTCATTTGGTAATAATGATCAATTTTGCAAAAACATTTAACTCAAATTCAAATTAAACTAATGAGAAAAATTAAAAATTTGTTAATCGCAGTGCTATTGATTAGTTCGACTGCTATTTTCGCTCAAGGTGTAACTACATCTTCTGTTAACGGTAAAATTACAGACAATAACGGCGACGGTTTACCTGGCGCAAATGTTGTTGCTGTTCACACTGAATCAGGAACAAAGTATGGTGCTTCAACTGATTATGATGGGTTTTTCAGAATCTCAAATATGAGAGCTGGCGGTCCATATACAATTACCATATCATTCGTTGGTTTTAACGAATATTCCCAAACTAATGTATTTCTTCAATTAGGTCAAACATTTGCCATTAATCACAAAATGACTGAAGAGGCGAATGCTTTGGCAGAAGTTGTTATTACTGGGGCAATAAATGGCATTTTTGATGGTAACAAAACAGGTACCGGAACTTATGTAAGTAAAAAGCAAATGGAAACTTTACCTACAGTTTCAAGAGGGATTGGTGATTTTTTAAGAACAACTCCTCAAGCTCAAGTAAGCGGAAGCACAATTTCAATTGGCGGACAAAACAATAGATACAATGCCATTTATATTGATGGTGCAGTAAATAATGATGTATTTGGTTTGGCCTCTTCAGGTACAAACGGAGGACAAACTGGTGTTAACCCAATTTCAGTAGATGCAATTGAATCTTTTCAGGTTTCGGTTGCGCCATTTGATGTTAGAATCTCTGGATTTTCTGGTGGTGCAATTAGTGCTGTAACACGTTCAGGAACAAATGAATTCGAAGGATCTGTGTATGGTTTTGTTCGTAACGAATCTTTATCAGGTAAAACACCTGTAGATTTAGTGCCGGCAGGGGGTGAAAGAGAAAAATTAGCCGATTTTTCTGCCAAAACTTTTGGCGTTAGGGCTTCTGGCGCAATAACTAAAGATAAGTTGTTTTATTTTATAAACTATGAAAATCAAAAAGATGAAACACCAAGACCTTTTAATTATGCAAATTATATAGGAGATTCATCAGAAAGTGATATTCAAAACTTAACCAGTTTCCTAACCAACACCTATGGTTTTAATCCAGGAACTTACCTTAGCAATTCAAATACATTAGAAAGTGATAAATTGGTTGCTAAATTAGACTGGAACATTAATGACAATAATAAATTAACTGTAAAACACAGTTATGTAAAAGCTGAGCAAATAAATGCGGCAACATCCAGCACAAATGGTATTCGTTTCAGCAGCGGCGGTATTTATTTCCCTTCTACAACAAATACGACTTCTGCAGAACTAAATTCAAAATTAAGCGACAAAACTTCAAACAGCTTAACACTTGCTTATACTTCTGTTTTAGATGATAGAAATCCTGTGGGAGATCCATTTCCTTCTGTAAGAATTAAAGATGGTTCTGGAAGCATCTATTTTGGCTCAGAAGCATTTTCTACCGGTAATATTTTAGAACAAAAAATCGCAACACTTACTGATAACTTCGAAATATATTACGGAAAACACACAGTAACTTTAGGTGCGCATTTAGAGTATTCTGATGTAAGAAATGTGTTTATTAGACAAAATTTTGGTGATTATGTTTTTACTAATTTAAATACATTTTTAACCAATGGTCCTGCAGAAGATTATAATAGAAGTTATTCATTGCAAGGCGGTGTTGGTGATGATTCAGAAGGTGCTGCAGAATTTGATATGTTTCAAGTAGGAGCATACGTTCAAGATGAAATACAAATTTCAAATGATTTTAAAGTGAGTCTTGGTTTAAGATTTGATGCTCCTATCTGGTCAGATGGTTTGGTAAATGAATCCTTCAATACAACAACTGTTGGCTTATTGGAAGCTGCAGGTAAGGATTTACAAGGAGCAAGAGTTGGAGAAGGCGTTTCTACTACGATTCATTTTTCTCCTAGAGCAGGATTTAACTGGAATGTTGATGGAGAATTTAACACCCAAATTCGTGGTGGTGTAGGCGTATTTACTTCAAGAGTTCCTTTGGTTTGGCCTGGAGCTGTTTATAACAATAATGGTTTGGCAATTGGTGCCGCAACTGAAAGTAACTTGCCTAATGGTGGTGTTTTTATTGCTGATCCTTATGGTCAGCCAGTTGGACCAGCAGTTGGATCAGGCCAATTGGGTGGTGACATCAACCTTTTTTCAAGCGATTTTAAATTGCCGCAAGTATTAAAATTAAATCTAGCTGTAGACCAAAAATTACCATTCTGGGGATTAATTGCTTCTGCTGATTTTCTTTACAACGATAATATTTCAGCGGTTTATTATGAAAACCTAAACTTAAAGGATGCTACACAATTCCAAAGCGGAACTGGAGACACAAGACCTTTTTATAACAGAAACTCAAGAATTGACCCTACTTATCAAGGAATTTATTTAGGTTCAAATACTAGCAAAGGATATTCTTGGAATGGATCCTTCACCTTGACAAAACCTTACAGCAATGGATATTTTGCCAGTGCTTCATATAGTTACGGTGATTCATATACTACTTTTGAAGGTACAAGTTCACAAAACTCTTCACAATGGAGAAATCAGTTAAGTGTGAACGGTAAAAACTCTGATTTACCTGCTTCAAGGTCACAATTTGCACAAGGCCACAGAGTTATTGCAAATGCTTCTTATGATTTGAAATGGAATGACAATGTTAAAACTACTTTTGGTCTATTTTACCAAGGTATTAATGGAAATGCTTTCACATACACCTATCAAGAAGGAGCTGACGTATTAAATGATGATTCAAGTGATAATGCGGTAATATATGTGCCTGCAAATGCTGCAGATATCAGATTAAAAGCTGGCGTTAATGGATTAACAGCAGCCCAACAATGGGATGCACTGGATTCATTTATCGAAAGTAACGACTACTTAAAAAGCAGAAGAGGTAAATATGCTGAAATAAATGCAGATAGAGCGCCTTGGAGCCATATTGTAGATTTAAAAGTCTTACAAGATTTCTCTATTAAATTTGGCAATAAAACACATACTTTACAAGCTTCATTTGATATTTTCAACTTTACCAATTTAATTAACAAAAATTGGGGAGTTCAAAAATTTGCACCTGATTTTGGAGAAATTGCTTTACTAAAAACAGAGTCTAATGGCGTTGCTCCAGTATATAGTTTTAATCCAGCTGTTGTTGATAATATGTTTACTATTGATGATAGTGGCATTGAAAGTTCAAGATGGCAAATGCAAATAGGATTAAGATATACTTTTAAATAAACCTATTTTTAATATTATTAAAACCACCCAAACAGGGTGGTTTTTTTGTTTAAATGCATTTCTCATTGCCAATAAAAAGTTAGTGCTTTTTGGTAACCCAATAAAAATTGATCGTAATAAAAGTTTACACTGAATTGTTAACATAAGTTGGTTAATAATTATTATAAAATAATTAAATTTTTAAGCATATAATAAGCAACTAATGTCGTTATTTAACATCTGTTAATAAACTGTTAACATTTAAATCCATGTGACCCAGTTTTAAAGGTATTTTGCCAATTTTATCTTAATTATTTGTTAAAATTTAACAATTAGATAAAGATTATTTTGGTAAAAATGACCAATTTTGCACAAACATTTAATTCAAATTTAATTTAAACAATGAGAAAATTTAAAAATTTGTTAATGGTAGTACTATTAATTAGTTCTTCTGCCATTTTCGCTCAAACCAAACTTACAGGTAAGGTTGTTGATGAATCAAATCAACCATTACCAGGCGCTTCTTTAGTTGTCAAAGGCACTAAAACAGGAGCTTCTACAGATTTTGATGGAAACTTTACTTTGGAAACCACGGTTGCCAAAGGCACTTTGCAAGTTTCGTTCATAGGTTATGAAACATCTTCTGTATCATTTAGTGGAAATGCTAATTTAGGAACAATTGTACTAAATCCTTCTGCTGAATCTTTATCTGAAATTGTCATCACACAAGTTTCTTTCGCTATTGATAGAAAAACACCTGTTGCGGTTTCCACGATTTCAGCAACACTTATTGAAAACAAATTAGGAACTCAAGAGTTTCCAGAAATTTTAAAATCAACTCCTGGTATTTATGCCACAAAACAAGGTGGTGGTTATGGCGATTCCCGCGTAAATCTTCGTGGTTTTGAATCAGCTAATATTGCTGTAATGATCAATGGAGTTCCTGTTAATGACATGGAATGGGGTGGCGTTTATTGGTCCAATTGGGCTGGTTTAAGTGATGTTACCCGCTCTATGCAAGTTCAACGTGGACTTGGTGCCTCAAAAATAGCAGCACCTTCCTTAGGTGGTTCTATCAATATTGTTACAAAATCTACAGACGCTAAAGAAGGCGGCGCTATTTCTCAAGGATTAGCTAACGACGGATACAGTAAAACAGCTTTCTCTTATTCAACTGGGTTAACTGCAAAAAATTGGGCTATAACAGTTTTAGGTTCTAAAACTTCTGGAGAAGGTTACATTCAGGGAACTGAATTTGAAGCTTACAACTATTTTTTAAATATTTCAAAAAAAATAAACGATAACCATGAATTGTCTTTCACCGCTTTTGGTGCACCACAATGGCACAATCAAAGAAATAATGGAGATAGATTACTTATTTCTGAATGGCAAAAACAACCATTGAAATACAGATATAATGCTTCTTATGGATTTGACATGAACGGGCAGCGTAAAGTGTCTTCACTTAATGTTTATCACAAACCACAAATATCATTAAATCATTTATGGACAATTAATGATAAATCAAACCTTTCCACAGTGCTTTATGTGTCAATTGGAGACGGAAGTGGAACTAGTGGACAAGGAACAACTTCTACTGACCGTGGTTATTGGTATGGTGCATCTTATGGAAAGCCTAATACTACTTTCCGTGATATTGACGGAACTTTTGATTATGGTGGTATATATGCATTAAACCAAGCAAGTGAAAATGGATCTAGAATGGTCATGTCTAAAAGCATAAACCAACATAAATGGTATGGAGCACTATCTACATACAGCACAAAAATTGGTGATAACGTAGATTTTTTCGGAGGACTAGATTTTAGATATTATAAAGGTATTCATACGAATGAAATTACAGACTTATATGGTGGTAATTTTTATGTTGATGTTTCCTCCCCGAGACCTTTACTTAGTAATGATGCTTGGAAAACAGCTAAATTAGGTGTAGGTGATGTAGTATATCGTGATTATGATGGTTTTGTATTTAGTCAAGGTGTCTTTATGCAAGCAGAATACAATAAAAACGATCTTAGTACTTTTATTTCTTTATCTGGTTCAAACACCAGCAACTGGCGTGAAGATCGCTTTTATTATGATAGCGATGAGGCCAAATCAGAAACTGTTAACTTTTTAGGATTTAGCGCCAAAGGAGGTGCCAATTACAATTTAGATGACAACCATAATGTGTTTGCAAATGTTGGAACTATTTCACGTGCACCGTTCTTTTCAGGTGGAGCTTTCTTACAATCAACAATAAGTAATGAAACAAACCCAAATGCGGTGAATGAAAAAGCATTTTCTTATGAATTAGGATATGGATATAGATCAGCTACTTTTTCAGCCAATTTAAATCTTTATTCTACGCAATGGAAAGATAAAACCTTAGTTAGAAGATTAGATTCTAATAATCAAGAAAGTTTAGTTGTAAACATGGAAGGTGTGAATGCACTTCACCAAGGTATTGAACTTGATTTCAGATATAAAGCTTTTGAAGGTTTAACAATTACAGGGATGGCTTCTTTAGGTGATTGGATATGGAACAATGACGCTTCTGGATACCTATATAACAGTACTGGAAACGCAGTTGATAAATTTGGAAATACATCAATAGATGGGATTCCAATTGAGATACTTGGTCCAGATCACGCTAATACATCTATTAATATTAATGGAATTCGTGTTGGTAACTCAGCACAAACAACTGCTGCTTTAGGAGTAACTTATGACATAGACCGAGTATTTAACATTGGAGTTGATGCCAATTACTTTGGTCGTAACTACGCTAACTACAATATTTCTTCTGTTGGTACAGGTTTAAACCCAACAACTTTTGCACAACCTTGGATGATTCCTGATGCAACAACATTTGACTTAAACGCAATGGCTAAGTTTAAAATAGGTACTTTTGATGCCATATTATCTGCAAATGTTCAAAACTTATTAAATGCTGAATACATTACTGATGCAACTGATGGTGCAAATAGCGATTGGCAAACATCTCCTGTATTTTATGGTTTCGGAAGAACGTTCTCGACCTCATTAAAAATTAAATTCTAAAAACTGAAAAAATGAAAAATACAATCTATTCATTGCTGTCGGCTTTGGTTTTTGCAGTACTTCTTAGTGCTTGTGAGGACTTTAACGACCAATTTGAAGGACTTGATGACAAGACTCAAATTACCAATTTAGCAGCGTACGACTACACATTGTTGGAGGTTGATTACACAACCATCAGCAATGCAGCCGCTAAAGTTGCAACAACTCCAGAAGAAATTAGTCTTGCTAATAGTATTAAAACAAATAAATACTTTACAACTGCTGCACCGGCTTCTACTTATGTGCCATTCTTGCTTAAAACCCAATATCCTTATTCTGATTTAGGTTCTACAGCAATGGTTACTTATAATTTTGGTCAAGCGCGCCCAGCATATTTAGATGATTTCTCAAATGCAAGCGTATATACATTAACCAACGCTGATTATGCTGCAAGCGGAAGTAACGCATCAGGATTTTACCCTGACGTAAATCCTGCTAATTTTTTACCAAACATTCTTGCAGCTAACGTTTCAGACCCAACAGATGGGAAAATAGTATTGGCAAAATACAGCCAATATACTGAAACACCGGTTGTAACTACTACAAGCAATTATTTGGTTGAAGAAAATTTTAATTTTGGATCAACAGCCGGAAATTTAACAACCATTAACAGTGATTGGACTGCACATTCAGGAACTACAGCTTTTGTTGGTTATGCAACTTCAAGCTTGTCAATGACTGGCTACCCTTCAACTGGTTTAGGAGGATCTGCAACAATAACTGGTTCAGGAGTTGAAGATGTAAATAGAGTATTTGCGCCACAAAATTCAGGAACTGTATTCGCAAGTGCCTTAATGAATTTTAGTGCTGTAGGCTCTGGAGGTTATTTTTTCCACTTTCTGGATGATGCATTTGGTTTTTCAGGCAGGGTCGCAGCTAAAACTGATGGTGCCGGTAAAATATTATTTGGTATTGGCGCAGGCTCAACTTTAACTTATGGTACCACACCTTTTGATTTAAACACTACTTATCTTGTTGTGGCATCATATGATATAGATAATGCCGTAGCTAAGTTATATGTACTTACAGCACCTGCTACAACTTTACCTGCGACAGCAGAAATAACAAGTACTGGAACTCCTGGACTTTTAGTGCAAAAAATAGGTATTCGTCAAGCAAGTGGTGGACCTACTGTCACAATTGACGGCGTACGTGTTACAAAAACTTGGAGTGATCTTTTCATCAATAACGTAACTACAACAGTAGAAGGAGATAAAGTAAGTAAAGAAGCTTATTATAAGTATGCCGCTAATAAATGGACATTGGCACAAAATATTTATGTTGTAACTATTGAAGATTATGATTCTATGGGAACAGCAGCCGGTCAGCCAGGTAGGTACAACAACTTTGATAGCTCGATGCCACCAGAAAATTATTTGCCAACTTTATTGGCCAAATTATATCCTTATGCACAAAATGGAAATAAGCAAATTGTAGCTTATAAATATTTTTCAGGAGGAGCACAAACACGTGTTGATGAATATGTTTTTCAAAACGGTGTTTGGTCAAAGCCTTCTTCGGTTGTTTCAAAAACAGAACAGTTTGTGTTTTCAAATACAGGATGGGTGTTTGATCCAACTGTGAAAATAGTGATGGGAACTTCTGATTATCAATTAATGGTTGATTATGTATTGGCAACACCAAGTATTGCTGTATTGGCTCATCCATTTTATAAAAATGAAGAATACTATTACGGATTTGCAAGCAGATACAACAATGTTAGTTTCCGTTTAAGCTATAGAAATCCATATTTTACAGGTGATTATGTACAACCAGTA
>DATIRG010000362.1:0-3140 GCA_035470005.1 Lutibacter sp.
GATTTATTGAGTTTGTCATTATTAACTCCACCAGGAGAATGGGGTGCTGACGTGGTAGTTGGAACTACACAACGATTTGGAATTCCGATGGGTTATGGCGGTCCGCACGCAGGTTATTTTGCAACCAAAGAAGAATATAAACGCAATTTGCCGGGACGTATCATTGGTGTTTCTGTGGATAAAAATGGAAACCGTGCCTTGCGTATGGCTTTACAAACCAGAGAACAACACATAAAACGTGAAAAAGCAACTTCAAATATTTGCACTGCCCAGGTTTTATTGGCTGTAATGGCAGGTATGTATGGTGTTTACCATGGGCCAAAAGGCATAAAATATATTGCATCCAACATTCAAAACCTGGCTTCAACCTTAAATAAAGGTTTAAAAGATCTCGGTTTAAAACAATTAAACAGCACATTTTTTGACACTTTGCTTGTTGAGGTTTCAAACGCGGCCAAAGTGAAAGAAATTTCAGAAAAAAATGAAGTAAACTTTTATTACCCGTCAAAAAATTTAGTGGGAATTTCAGTGAATGAAACCACCAATTTGGCAGACGTTAATGAAATACTCGCTATTTTGGCTGAAGCGGAAGGCAAAAAACCAGTCCTTTTAAATGCAATTTCTGAAAATACTATTCCTGCAAAATTTGCAAGAACATCACCATTTATGGAAAATGAAGTTTTTGAAAAATACCATTCGGAAACTGAAATGATGCGTTTCATCAAAAGATTGGAAAGAAAAGATATTTCATTAACGCATTCTATGATTTCGTTGGGCTCTTGCACCATGAAATTAAATGCCGCTTCTGAAATGTTTCCAATAAGTTCTCCAAGCTGGGGAAATATGCACCCGTTTGTGCCAATAGAACAAGCGCAAGGATTCCAGGAAGTCATTAAAGGTTTGGAAGAAGCGCTTAATGAAATCACAGGTTTTTATGCTACATCCTTGCAACCAAATTCAGGTGCACAGGGCGAATATGCCGGATTAATGGTGATAAAAGCTTACCTCGAATCAAAAGGCGAAGGCCATAGAAATATTTGTTTAATTCCTTCATCAGCACACGGAACCAATCCTGCATCGGCAGTAATGGCGGGTTTTAAGGTGATTGTTACCAAAACAAATGAGCACGGAAATATAGATGTAGACGATATCAAAGAAAAAGCATTGTTGTACAAAGACAGTCTGGCTGCTTTGATGGTAACTTATCCTTCCACCCACGGTGTTTTTGAGAGCTCAATTAAAGAAATTACGAAGATTATCCACGATAACGGCGGACAAGTTTATATGGATGGCGCCAATATGAACGCGCAAGTTGGTTTAACAAATCCTGCCACCATTGGCGCGGATGTTTGCCATTTAAATTTACACAAAACTTTCGCAATTCCTCACGGAGGCGGAGGTCCGGGTGTTGGACCAATTTGTGTTGTTAAACATCTTGCACCGTTTTTACCTTCAAATCCGGTTGTTAAAACTGGTGGTGAACAAGGAATTACAGGCATCTCGTCTGCGCCTTGGGGCTCGGCGTTGGTTTTGCTGATTTCGTACAGCTACATAAAAATGTTGGGTTCGAACGGATTAAAGCAAGCGACGATGTATGCGATTTTAAATGCCAACTATATGAAATCCAGACTAGAGAAACATTTTAAAATTTTATATACTGGAGAAAATGGATTTTCTGCGCATGAAATGATTGTGGACTTTAGAGATTACAAAAACTTTGGAGCCGATGTTACAGATATTTCAAAACGATTGATGGATTATGGTTTTCACGCACCAACGCTTTCTTTTCCGGTTCATGATACATTAATGATTGAACCTACGGAAAGTGAAGGAAAACAGGAATTGGATCGTTTTTGCGACACGCTTATCAGCATAAAAAGTGAAATTATGGACAATGATGGCGTTTTGATTCCAATGCTAAAAAACGCGCCACATACCGAAAGTGTAATTACCGCAAACGAATGGAGCAATTCTTACACACGTGAACAGGCTGCTTTTCCGCTTCCTTACATAAGAGAAAATAAATTTTGGCCATCTGTAGCCAGGGTGAATGATGCTTTGGGCGACAGAAACTTAATTTGCTCTTGTAATCCTATTGAGGATTATATGGAAAAATAAAAAAGATACACATAATTTAAAATTAAAAAAGTCTCGAGAAATCTCGAGACTTTTTATTTCTGATTGTGTCCATAAAATCAATAATATTTGTAGTCCCCACAACTGTAGTATATTACTGAAACTTTTTATTTTCTAATCAACCAGAATATTAACTTTAATAAAAAAATTAAAGAATTTGTCGTCCCCACAACTGTAGTATCATCTTTAATTTCAGTAAATATAACTCTTGTACTTCAAAAATATTGTCTGAATTGATTTTAATTGAAAACTAATTTAAATTCATGTTTAGATTTTTTACTTCATTATAAAATATTTTAGGGCTTCATTTCCCTTTACGAAAACATTATAGTAAAAAAAATAGTGGTTTGTTTAATTACTACAATGCAAAATGGTATTTTTGCACTTCGACTTAAACTAATATTTTTTTAGATGAAAAAAATAACTAAAGAAACCTATATCAATTGGTATAAAGACATGCTATTTTGGAGAAAATTCGAAGATAAATTGGCGGCACTTTATATTCAACAAAAAGTAAGAGGCTTTCTGCATTTATATAATGGACAAGAAGCTGTATTAGCTGGTGCTTTGCACGTGATGGAAAAAAATGACAAAATGATTACTGCTTATAGAAATCACGTTCAGCCAATTGGATTGGGCGTTGATCCTAAAAGAATTATGGCAGAATTAATGGGAAAAGACACAGGAACTTCTCGCGGAATGTGCGGTTCTATGCACATTTTTTCTCCCGAACATAACTTTTACGGCGGTCACGGAATCGTGGGCGGACAAATTCCTTTAGGCGCTGGTTTGGCTTTTGCCGATAAATATTTTGGACGAGATGGCGTTACCTTAACTTATTTTGGTGACGGAGCGGCCAGACAAGGTTCTGTGCACGAAACATTTAATATGGCCATCACCTGGAAACTCCCGGTCGTTTTTATTTGTGAAAACAATGGTTATGCGATGGGAACTTCTGTGAGCCGAACTTCCAATCATGAAGATATCTGGAAACTTGGTTTGGG
>DATIRG010000363.1:0-3802 GCA_035470005.1 Lutibacter sp.
TAATATTGTGATGAATGTAGGCATCTTTGGCAGCTTGTTCAATTTTTTCTTCGGAAGCCGATTCATCACCAAATTTGATATTGTTTTTGATTGTGTCGGAAAACAAAAATGCTTCCTGAGGAACAAAACCGATGCTTTGTCGCAAATTGTCCAAATTTAGCTGTTCAATGGGTTTTTGGTCGATTAAAATTTCACCCGATTTTACATCATACAAACGGGCAATTAAACTGATAAGTGTTGTTTTTCCCGATCCTGTATTTCCTAAAACACCCAATGTTTTTCCTTTTTCAAGTTTAAAACTCACATGCTGAAGCGCTTCAATATTGGTGTCGTCATAGGTAAATGAAACATCTTTAAATTCAATTCCGCCTTCAATTTTTGAGGGTTGATCAGTATTGTTTGTGATTTCAGGTTCTTGTTTTAAAAACTCATTGATCCGTATTTGCGATGCTTCAGCTTCCTGAATGATGGAAGTTACCCAGCCCACGACGGCAACCGGCCAGGTAAGCATGTTGATGTACATAATAAATTCGGCAATGACCCCCAAAGAAATGGTGCCGTCAATATAGCGCAAACCGCCAACATAAATAACCAGGATATTGCTCAAACCAATCAACAAAAGCATAGATGGAAAAAACAAGGCCTGAACTTTAAACAAACTGATGTTTTTTTCTTTGGCTTTGTCTGATAAATTTTCAAATTCTGTCATCGCCTTTTCTTCAATGCCGTACGATTTCAAAATGCTGATTCCCGAAAAAGTTTCCTGGGCGCTTGAGGTAAGTTTTGATAAATATTGTTGTACAACCGTGCTTCGCTGGTTGATAATTCTGCTTAAATAATAAATCAATACCGATAAAATAGGCAAAGGCAATAAGGTGTAGTTTGTTAAAGTAACATCGATATTGTACATTTTAATAATGGCAACCGAAAACAACACCAGCATGTTAATACTGTACATAATGGCCGGTCCGGCGTACATTCGCACTTTGCTCACATCTTCAGTAATGCGGTTCATTAAATCGCCTGTTCTGTTTTTTTTGTAAAAATTTAACGAGAGCAATTGGTATTGGCGGTAAATTTCATTTTTTAAATCGAATTCGATCAAACGCGACATCACAATAATGGTTTGGCGCATTAAAAAAGTGAAAAATCCCGAAAGTAATGCTGCTGCAACAATTAAAAGAATGTTGTACAGCAATTCCGATTTTACAACGGCCAAATCGGTAACAAGACCGTTACGATAATCTTCCGCAACATTTATGGATTCCCTGATAATTTGGGGAACCTGCAGTGCCAAAATTTTTGAGGCAATGGTTATAATAATGCCTAACAGCAATCGGTATTTATATTTTAAGAAGTATTTGTTTAAGTATGATAAAGCTTTCATAAAGGATTTAAATGCAATGAATTTTGTAAAATGCGAAGATACGGGAAAATAAAATTAAAATAGGAGTAGGAAGACCGAAGTAGGAAGACCGAAGAAAATAATTAATTCCTTTTTATAGATTCTTTTGTTCAATTTTAATTATTTATTCAATTTGCGTTAGGGGTTGAAGGGGAAAACCTTTTTGCGCTTTTTTTGCGAAAAAAGTTTGGAACGTAAAACCCGACCCGAAGGGAAACGCCCACCAAAAAGTGGGACAGGCTAAAGACAGTATTTTTTGAATTTGTAAACTTTATGGAAATAAACAAAAACAAAATTTTATTTCTGAAAATTATTAGTATTTTTGCGCTTTGTACCAATAAAAATTTCAAAAGTTCTTTAAATGATAAACAGAAGACATATTAGAATTAAAGTAATGCAATCGGTTTATGCGCTGCTTCAGTCTAAAAGTGACAACCTTAAAAAAGAAGAAGATTTTTTATACGCCAGTATTGAAAAAATGCACGATTTGTATGTGCTGATGCTTCGTTTGCTTGTTGAGGTTAAGAATATGGAAAAAAAACATATTGAAATTTCCGGCAAAAAATATTTGGCAACTACACAAGATTTAAATCCGAATTGTAAATTTATAAACAATCAAATTTTCAGATTATTGGAGGAAAGTGTTTCCTTAAATACCTATTTGGAAGACAATAAACTTAATTATTGGCGTTTGGACAATGAATATGTCCACGAAATTTTGAAACTGATTAAGGAAAGCAGCATTTACGCCGCTTATTTGAAATCGGAAAAAGCTACTTTTGAAGAAGATCGCGAGTTTGTGGTGGCAATTTTTAAAAATGTGGTGGCGCCAAACGAAAAATTGGCCGAGTATTTTGAAGACAAAAACATTAGTTGGGTAGATGATATTCCTTTTGTGAATACCTGGATTGTAAAATCGTTGAATCAGTTAAAGCCAAAACAGACTTTTTTATTGGGAAATACCTATAAAGATGATGACGACAAGAAATTTGTGGTGGATTTATTCAGAAAAGTGGTGCTGAATCACAAGGAATTTGAAAAGGAAATTGAAAATAAAACACCCAATTGGGATACAGACCGTATTGCGGAAATTGATATGATATTGATAAAAATGGCGATAAGCGAGTTTTTAAAATTCCCGTCAATTCCAACAAGCGTCACCATTAACGAATATATTGAAATTGCAAAAGATTATTCTTCGGAAAAAAGCAGTTTTTTTATAAACGGCGTTATAGATAAAATTTTAAAAGATTTCACGGCCTCAAAAAGATTGAACAAAATAGGACGAGGATTGTTGTAATTTCATATTTTTACAAATTAAAACCAAGAACCATGAGAAAAAATAGTATTGTATTTATTGCTTTATTGAGTTTGGCATTTGTTTCGTGCAAAGACAATGCATCTGCAAAAATTAATGATGCAAATTTAGAAACTGCAAAAGAAAGAGACGCACAAATTAGTTTAGGTACTGCCGTTATTGAGTTTGACACCAAAGACTACGATTTTGGAACTGTAGTTGAAGGCGAATTTGTTGAAGGATTATTTAAAATATCCAACAAAGGAAAAACAGATTTAATCATTACAGATGCATCAGCATCTTGCGGTTGTACAGTACCCGAATGGCCTAAAGACGCGATTAAACCAGGAGATTCTGCAGAATTAAAGTTTTCTTTTGATTCAAAAGGAAGAACAGGAAAACAAAGTAAAACAATCACTTTGCAAACAAATACCGAAAATGTAACCGAAATGTTGCGCATTGGAGGAACTGTAACTGCAAAAAAATAGTCAATAAATAAATTAACAAAATAAAATATGTACACAAGTATTGCTTTACAGGCTTTTGGAGGAGATTCATTAATGAGTATGCTTCCATTTTTATTAATGTTTGTAGTGATTTATCTTTTTATGATAAGACCGCAAATAAAACGTCAGAAAAACGAAAAGAAGTTTCAAACTTCCATTGCAAAAGGAAATAAAATTGTGACCAGCAGCGGTATTCACGGAAAAATTGTTGACATTGTTGACAGTGACAATACGGTAATTGTTGAAACTGGCGCAGGGAAAATTAAATTTGAACGCTCAGCCATCTCTATGGAATTGAGTAAAAGATTCCAAGTTCCCGAAGAAGTTAAATAAAAATGAACACTTATTGAAAAAGTGAGCTTTTTAGCTCACTTTTTTTGTATATTTAATTTTATATTCTTTAAATGAAACGAGCATTACAAATTTTGTTACATCAAGGAATGATTAATGGCGAACCTGCCTGTCCGGCAGGCAGGCAGCAGCTGTTACCGCTAAAAAATAAAATTTAAACAGATGAAACGAGCATTATCAATTTTGAAAAATAAAAGAATTATTAATGGCGAACAGCAGCTGTACCAATAAAAAATAGAATAT
>DATIRG010000364.1:0-7076 GCA_035470005.1 Lutibacter sp.
ATAGATGAGGAACTATTAGGAAAAAAACCTATACATTTTGCCCACCATATTTCGTTAAAGATTATAAACATTTCAAATTTAATTAAAAAAAAACCAGTCATTATTGACTGGTTTTGATTTCTTTTGAAGACAACGAATAAATATTAAATAACTTTTACATTTACTGCGCTTAACCCTTTTTTTCCTTCTTCTAGTTCAAATTGAACCTCATCACCATCACTAATTTTGTCAATTAACCCGGTAATGTGCACGAAGTAGTCTTTTTTTGAAGTTTCTTCAGTGATGAATCCAAATCCTTTAGCTTGGTTGAAGAATTTTACTGTTCCTTTTTTCATTGTTAAATAATTTATTAAAACACTAAAGTACTCATAATTGCGATTGTTTTGAATTTTTTTTTCAGTTATTTTTTAAAATGTCATTTTAGCAATATAATCTGCTGTTAATCCAGAATATCTGTTAATTTTTTAAAAATTTGTTTTGGGTTTTTATTTTCATATAATATCGCATAAACCGCATCTATAATGGGTGTTTTCGCTTTATTTTTCTCATTGATTAAAAAAGCGCTTTTTGTAGCGTAATAACCTTCGGCAACCATACTCATTTCCATCATGGCGCTTTTTACAGTGTATCCTTTTCCAATCATATTTCCAAACATTCTGTTTCGGCTAAAAACTGAATAACCAGTCACCAATAAATCGCCCAAATAGGCCGAGTTGTTGATGTTGCGTTTCATTCTGTGCACTTTTCGTATAAAACGCTTCATTTCTCGAACCGAATTTGACATTAAAACCGCCTGAAAATTATCTCCGTAACCCAAACCATGCGCCATACCGGCCGCTATCGCGAAAATATTTTTGAGCATGGCGGCATATTCTGTACCAATAATATCGTCTGATGTTTTTGTTTTTATGTAATGACTCGACAAATATTTGCTTAAAAGATCGGCTTTTTCTTCATCCTGACAAGCGATGGTTAAATAAGACAATCGTTCCATGGCAACTTCTTCTGCGTGACAAGGGCCTGCAATGACACCAATATTTTTAAGCGGAATTTTGAAAAATTTGTGAAAGTGCTCACCCACAATCAATCCGGTTTCAGGAACAATACCTTTGATGGCCGAAAACACAATTTTTGAAGCAAGGCTTTGCGAAATTTTATCCAATTCGTCTTTCAAAAATGCCGAAGGAATGGCGAAAATTAAAATATCGCCATAACGCACCAACTCATTAATATCATTTGATAAATACAGTTTTTTTACATCAAGTGCCGCTGAGCTCAGATAATTTGGGTTGTGTTCATTTTCCTTAATGTAATCAATGGCAGTTTGATTTCGCATATACCAACCAACCTGATCCATATTTTCACACAACATTTTCACAATGGCTGTTGCCCAACTTCCGCCGCCAAAAACGGCAATTTTAGGGTTTGTACTCATTTTTTACCTTTTTAGAGACCAAAAGTAAAAAAAACTAACTTAAATGCGCTCCTAAAATTATGAAACTCACATTTTATAACCCGCTTCAATTAATTTGTTGGTTTAAATTATTAGTTTCGTACTTTTAAACTTTTAACTTTTAACCCTTAACTTTTTTACTTTTAAACCAAATTGAGCGGATTAAAACGATTTTTTAAAGACACCATCATCTACGGAATTGCTGCGGTTTTGCCGAGAGTGATTAACTTTTTGCTGGTTCGCGTACATACCGATGCTTTGCCGGCCAGCGATTACGCCGAAAACACCAACTTTTATATTTGGATTGCCTTATTTACGGTATTGTTAACTTTTGGTATGGAAACGGCGTTTTTCAGATTTTATAAGGCCGAAGAAAAGAAAGATGCGCTTATTGCCACCTCATTTATCAGCGTTTTTATTGCCTCAATTGCTTTTGTGGCCATTGCCTTTTCGTTTTCCGGATTTTTTATCAACATTTTCGACTTCAGCCAAAATCCGATGCAATTCAAATTATTTATTTGGATATTGGCTATTGACGCTGTTTCCGTCGTTCCTTTCGCCTATTTGCGCGCCTCAAACCGACCTGTAAAATACGCTGCGATTAAGATGATGAATGTGGGAATTATTGTGGCCATCAACCTGGTTTTTGTGAAGTTTGTTCCAGAATTTAAAGCCAGCGGAAAATACATCCCCGAATTTTTGAACACTTTATTTGAAAGTACTTCCATCGTTAATTTTATCTTTATCGCCAACCTTATTGGAAGCGCGGCTTCTTTACTATTGTTGTTGCCATATTTGCTGAAATTCAAATGGAGTTTTAACGGTGTATTGTTTAAAAAAATGCTGAATTACAGCTGGCCAATTGCGGTCGCAGGAATCGCGTATGTGATCAATGAAAATTTGGATAAATTTTTAATCGGGCAAATGATGGATAAAACAGCAATGGGAATTTATTCGGCCTGTTACAAGCTGGCAATTTTTATGAATTTATACATTATGGCTTTTCGTTTGGGCGCGGAACCTTTCTTTTTTAACCATTCCGACCATAAAGATGCCCGGGAAACCTATGCCCGAATTCTAAACTATTTTATCATTGTTGGCGCCCTGGTTTTTGTGGGAATCGTTGTTTTTCTCGATTTTATCAAACAATTATTTATCAACCAGCAATATTGGGATGCCATTGTGATTGTTCCAATTGTTTTGCTGGCCAATTTGTTTTTGGGCATTTACCACAACTTATCCGTTTGGTACAAATTAACCGACAAAACGCGTTACGGAATGCTGTTTTCCATTATTGGCGCCATCATTACCGTTGTTATCAATGTGGCATTAATACCTATAATTGGGTACATTGCATCGGCCTGGGCAACGCTTTTTGCTTATGGAAGTATGATGGTGCTGTCTTATTTTATTGGCGATAAGCAATATCCGGTTCCTTACAATTTAAAAAAATCGGGCAGTTATTTGCTGGTTTCGATCGTGCTGTCATTCATTTCATTTACCCATTTTAGGGAAAATTATTTTGTTTCCGTTTTGTTGGTCTTTGTTTTTGCAATGCTCATTTTTTGGAATGAAAAAAAGGAACTTTTAGCAATGATTAAACGTTGATATTTAACATCTAAAGCAAATATGGTAAGCACAAAATTCAATCCGAAAACAAAAATTCTTGAATCTAAATTCGAGGGAAATGTTACTTTGGCTGAAGTAGTAAATTATATTATCGCCACAAAAGAGAACAACTCGTATCCCAGAAAATTAAAAATTTTAACGGATTCTATTGATGCCATTTTTAATTTTACCATTGAAGATTTAGAAATTATCGTTGAGGAAAATTATAAATCATTGGAAAAATATGATTTGATTATTGATGCAATTATTATTGATGATCCAAAAAATACGGTGCTATCCATGTTGTATTTGGAACTCGCAAAAACAAATAAATATAAATTTGAAATCTTTGCCACTAAAAGTGCTGCTATAGATTGGTTAAATAACTATTAATAATGAAATCCTTTTTTTCTTTTCTCATCATTGCTGTTTTAAACATTTCGATGGTTTTTTCCCAAAATACTGCTGAAAAAAAATCGACTGCCGCATCAAATGTTTCCTTGCTGAAAAAGGAATTTGTCATTCCAAACCTCAACGCCATCAGCCATAAAGTTTGGATTTATTTGCCGCCAAATTACGAAAACACTTCAAAAAAATATCCTGTAATTTATATGCACGATGCCCAAAATTTATTTGACGCAGCAACGTCTTATGCCGGTGAATGGGAAATTGATGAAACTTTAAATAAATTGTACGAGAAAACCGGAAAGGGATTTATTGTGGTAGGCATTGAAAATGGAGGAGAAGAACGGTTAAATGAATATACGCCCTGGGAAAATAAAAAATACGGTGGCGGAAAAGGCGCTATTTATGTAGATTTTATTGTGAAAACCTTAAAACCTTATATAGATGACCATTACAGAACCAAAAAACAACAGAGACACACAGGATTAATAGGAAGTTCTTTGGGCGGATTGATTTCGTATTACGGAGGACTTCAGCACCCTAAAACCTTCGGAAAAATTGGGGCATTGTCCACTTCATTTTGGTATTCTGAAAAAGTTGTAGATTTCACTCAGGAAAAAGGAAATTTAAAAAACGTAAAACTATTTTTGTTGGTGGGCGGAAAAGAAGGTGATGACACGGATAAAGACACGCAAAAAATGGAAAAATTGTTATTAAAATCCGGATTTAAACCCAAAAACTTAGAAACAAAAATAAATCCTGAAGGCCAACACAACGAAGCCTTTTGGAGAAGCGAATTTTCAGCAGTCGTTTCCTGGCTTTATCACATAAAATAATAGAATAATATGCAAATACAAATAACCAACAAATCGAAACACGCATTGCCAAGTTATGAAACGGATGCTTCCGCAGGAATGGATTTGCGTGCCAATATTGAAGAATCCATCACTCTAAAACCATTGGAACGCACCATAGTAAAAACCGGATTGTTTATTGCGCTTCCAGTTGGTACAGAAGCTCAGGTACGTCCGCGCAGCGGGCTTGCAGCCAAAAATGGCATTACAGTTTTGAATGCGCCCGGGACTGTTGATGCCGACTACAGAGGCGAAATTGGCGTGATATTGGTGAATCTTTCCAATGAAGATTTTGTGATAAATGACGGTGAACGCATTGCACAACTGGTGATTGCAAAGCACGAACGGGCACATTGGGAAGAAGTTGAAGTTTTAAGCGAAACCAAGCGTGGTGCCGGCGGCTTTGGAAGCACGGGAAGGTAAATGGTCGGAAGACCGAAGTTGGGAGTTTAAAGGTAAATGGTTCAATTTCACAAATCGTAAATCGTAAATAAAAATTAATGATAGATATTGACGTAAAAACATTGTTTTTTTTCTCCGCTGCTACAAATATATTTATCATTTCCCTTTTTGCCACCTACGTTAAACTATACAAAGCAAAAAATCCGATTATTACTATTTTTATGCTCGCAAGAGTATTGGTAATTATTTTTTTAATTTTTCTTTCATTGCGAAATGGCGTTCCAAAACCTTTAGGATTCATTGTAAATACAACCATAATTTTATTTGTAGTTTTTTACGAAATGTATTGCATTTCTTTTATTGAGCGGAAATTTGATTCTAAACATTTTATTCGATTTCTTCTAATCCCACTATTTTTTTCTGTTTTTTTAAGTTTTTTTAGTACAGCTTCTGCAAGCAATCGAATTGCCGCCGTGTCATTAAGCGTCGCAATTATCCATGCGTTTATCTCCTACACACTTTTAACAGATAAAGGAAAAACCAAAATACAATACATTACCGGCTACTTATTGGCTTTAATTTCGTTAGCGCTGCTAATTCGGTCATTTGGAGCGTTTTTAGATGTTGGCGCAGAGATAACTTCAACAAAGTATTTGCTGGTAATACCACTGGTTTTTTTCTTGATTCTTAACTTTATCATTCCCTTGCTTTTGCTTTTTATCTTAAAGGAAGTTGACAATAAAATTATAGAGAATGACAATCTAAAACTGAGCGAATTAAACAAAAGTAAGGACAAATTTTTTTCAATAATTGCGCACGATTTAAGGGGCCCTTTTGGAGGTCTTCAACAAATTGGTGAACTTCTTTGGTTAAATAAAAATGAAATCAGCGATCAAAAAAGGGAGAAACTGACCGAGGTTCTTTACCAAAACAGTAAAAATACCTTCAACTTATTAGATAATTTATTAAAATGGGCAAGCGCAAACGCCGGATCGATAAGTTATGCACCTTACCAACTAAATCTTTATAAAATTGTGCTGAACAATATGAATCTTTTCGATTCTCAAGTCAAGTTGAAAAATTTGAAATTGAACTGCAATTTTGAAAGGGATGTTTTTGTTTATGCAGATTTGGATATGATAGATACGGTGGTTAGAAATCTCTTGTCAAATGCTATAAAATTTACGCCAAATGGTGGTAAAATTGAAATTATTATAGATAAAGTTGACAACTTCAACAATACTTGTACCATCGCAATAGTTGATAACGGTATTGGCATTAACAAGGATTCTCAATTAAAAGTTTTTGAAATTGATGCAATTGTGTCCACTTTAGGAACAAATGAGGAAAAAGGAACCGGCTTGGGATTGAAACTTTGTAAAGAATTTTTGACAATCAATAAAGGAACCATTTGGATTGAAAGCAATGAAAATAAGGGAACTGGCGTTTTTATTTCTTTGCCAATCGAAAATAAATAAATTACGAATTGGCTTCGCTGATTGCTAATTTCAAAAATATTTGCTGATTGATTTCCAACGCTGCATGGTGTTCAAAAAACAGGGTAGTTTTGTTCAAAATTGCTTCAATTAAATAGTGGTTTCCCTTAAAATAAGAAGCAATAACCGTTGCTTTAATCCCATCTTTTTCTGTCAATTTTATCTGATTGGGATATAACAAAACTGATTTATTTGATTTGTCATTTGCATCAATTTCGCTTACCGGAATTTTAATGATTTCATCAAAAAAGGAAGCGATGTAGGCACTTTTAGGATTTGTGTATAATTTTTCGGGCGTATTGTTCGCAATTAATTTTCCATTTCTGATTACCAATATTTTATCGGCAAAAGAAAGTGCGTCGGTGGTATCGTGCGTTGCCACTATACACAAAATATTTTTAGATTTTAAATACTTGAAAAGGTCTCTGCGAAGCTTATTTTTTCTGAAATTATCGATGTGACTAAAAGGTTCGTCGAGCAATAAAACTTCGGGTTCTTTGGCCATCACTTTGGCGATGGCAACACGTTGTTTTTGGCCGCCGCTCAGGTTTTTTACTTTCGTTTGGGAAAACTCGGTCATATCAACCACTTTTAGCAATTCTTTTATGCGTTTTTCCTTATTTTTATCTTGGCTCGAAATATATTTTCCTATATTTTCTTCAACCGTGGTATAAGGCATTAAATCGAAATCCTGCGGCAAGTATTTCATAAAATCTTCACCGGGAATTAGCCTAAAATTAGGTCCGAGCAACTTTTCATCATTCCAATGAACAGTTCCTTTTTCAATATGCAGCAATCCGTAAATAATTTCCAAAAGCGTACTTTTTCCGGAACCGCTTTCGCCGATAATGGCAACAT
>DATIRG010000365.1:0-2273 GCA_035470005.1 Lutibacter sp.
GCTTCTAAGTGAATTTGTATTGCAAAACACCCAAAAAATAGGGAATTTCCCGATGCTCGATTTTTTTGCCAATGCACAAATACAAAGAACACGCCTTTACTTGAAAGTTGAAAACTTTGGCGCCAGTTTTACAGGCAGAACCTACTATTCGGCACCAACATATCCTTACCGTGATTTAACGGTTCGGTTTGGCTTGGTTTGGAATTGGTTTATATAGTTCCGTTTTGAGTTAAATGTTATGTTTTAACCGGTATTCGTTGAAATTTTAAGTTTGACTTTGAGCTTTTAACTTTAAATTTTTTTAGTCACAAGTTGTTTTATCTTGATGCTGAAGGCAGCAAAAATCAAGGTCATTATTGGGCTTAGCCAGTTAAAAATGGCATAAATGGCATAATCTGCAACGGGAACACCCAGCACGCCGCTCTGATAAGCGCCACAAGTATTCCAAGGAATTAATGCGGAAGTTACCGTTCCAGAATCTTCAAGGGTTCTGCTTAAATTTTCGGGGGCCAATTCCTTGTCTTCATATGCTTTTTTAAACATTTTTCCTGGAATAACAATGGCCAAATATTGGTCGGATGCAATGGCGTTTAATCCGATACAGCTTAAAACGGTGCTAAAGAACAGTCCGAAGATTGATGTTGCCAGTTTCAACAATTCTTTGGTGATTTTTGCTAAGGCACCAATGGCATCCATCGTGCCGCCAAAAACCATTGCGCAACAGATCAGAAAAATTGTCCACAACATTCCTTTCATTCCGCCTGCGCTAAACAATTCATTCAATTTGGCGTTTTCGGTTACAATCTCCGTATCCACAAAAACAGCGTTTACAATGGCCCTTAAATTTGACGACGCCAAACTTGCTAAAATTTCAGGTTGAAAAATAAAGGCAAATACTGCCGCCATAACAACCCCTATTCCCAAGGAAATTAATGGTTTTATTTTAAATAAAATTAACACAATCACTGCCATTGGAACAATAAATAAATAGGGCGTAATGTTAAAAGTGGTGTTAATCGTGTTCAGCAATCCGCTGATATCTGCAGTTCCTGTGGTATCAATATTTAAACTTATAATACCAAAAACCACAATGGTTATTAATATGGACGGAACTGTTGTTATCGTCATATACCTGATGTGCGTAAACAAATCCGTTCCTGCCATTGCAGGCGCCAAGTTTGTGGTATCGCTTAAAGGCGACATTTTATCGCCAAAATAAGCACCTGATATCACGGCACCGGCAATCATTCCTGTTGGGATTCCCAATGCAGTTCCAATACCTACCAAAGCAATTCCCACAGTTGCGGAAGTTGTCCAGGAACTTCCTGTTGCCATAGAAATAACTGCTGCAATGATAACGGAGGCCGGTAAAAATATACCCGGACTCAACACTTGGAGTCCGTAATACACCATCGCCGGTATAATTCCTGAAACCAGCCAAGTACCGGCCAAAGCGCCCACCAAAAATAAAATCATAATTGGGATAAAAACGCTTTTTAAATTTTCCCAAATTTCATTGATCATTATTTTTAAGGAAACTTTGTTGAAAAATCCAACTAAGGAAGCAATAACGCCACCCATCAATAAAATAAACTGGTTGGAATATTCACCCAACAACTCACCGCCGGCAAAAAATATGTTGTAGGCAAGCATGGCCATCAAAATAACTACCGGAATTAAAGCTTCAAAAAGATTGAGTTCCTTATTGTCAATAATTTTTTGATTTTGAATTTCTATGTCAGATAAGTTGTTGTACTGCATTCAATTTTATGTTTTAAAAATGTAATGATACGGAAATTTGAAAGTTTTTGCAAATGAAACTAGCATAACAAATTTTGATACGCAAAAAAATGATTATTTGAGAATACCGGCTGTTGCAGATAAAAAATTAAATTTAAACAGATGAAAAACCCCATTCAAAAAATGAATGGGGTTTTCACCAATTTTTTATCATTGTAACAATAAAATCAATCAAATTTAATTTTTGGTTTTTAACTACAAAACCCCTACCTGTTTCATACATTTTTTCATAGCTCGGTACGTGCGTTCAATATCATTGTCTAACCCAATGGAAAAACGAATAATTCCATCTGAAAGTCCCATTTCAAGTTGCTCTTCAACAGGAATTTCTGAGGAAGTGCTAGTGCCAGGCGCACTGAACAACGTTTTATAGAATCCCAAACTCACAGCCAAATAGCCCAGGTTTTCGTGTTGCATCAATTCCATCAACTCGTTTGATTTTTCCAAATTTCCTACATCAATGGTCATCATTC
>DATIRG010000366.1:0-4249 GCA_035470005.1 Lutibacter sp.
TATTGCAAACCAGTTTTAGGTCCCATAGCTCAGCTGGTTAGAGTACCTGACTCATAATCAGGGTGTCCTTGGTTCGAGCCCAAGTGGGACCACAAAAGAGAGAAGATTTACATTTATTGTAAATCTTTTTTTATTTAAGGAAACAGGCGAGAAGTTTATCCCGAGCCAGCCTGTCCGCTAGGCAGGCGGAGTCGAGGGAAGCCCCAAGTGGGACCACAAAATAGAAAAGATTTACATTTATTGTAAATCTTTTTTTATTTGCCAAAAACAGGCGAGAAGTTTATCCCGGGCGAGCCTGTCCGTTAGGCAGGCAGAGTAGAGGGAAGCCTAAGTGAGATGATTTTAATAACCGTAATTATATTGTAAATCAATATGTTATGGTTTTTTTATTTATTAATTTGTACGACCATGGTATTGCCAATAAAAAAACCGCTCCTTTCGGAACGGTTTTTTAAATTCAAATGTGATAAAAATTATTGCACCAAAGTCATTTCGTCCACAATATGTTTAGCGCCTGAGAAATTCTCAATGACCCATAACACATAACGAATATCAACATTGATTGTTCTTTGTAATTTTGGATCGAAGATGACATCACCGGCCATAGCTTCAATATTACCGTCAAATGCCAATCCAATTAATTCTCCTTTTCCGTTTAATACCGGTGAACCTGAGTTACCGCCTGTAATATCATTATCAGTCAGGAAATTAACGTGCATAGAGCCATCTTTATCTGCAAAACGGCCATAATTCCGTGCTGCATTCATATCGATTAAACGTGTTGGTAAATCGAATTCCTGATCTCCTTTTTTGTATTTTTTAACCATACCGTCCATCGTAGTATAGTTGTTGATTTTTGCATCATTACGTTTGTCAGCCGGTAATGAGCTCACTTTTCCGTAAGTTAAACGCAAAGTAGAGTTCGCATCCGGATATTTGATTGTTCCAATTTTTGATTCGCGTAACCCTTCAACCAACAAACGGAAGGAAGATCCAAAATCATTTTCAGCTTTTACTATTTCATCTGATTTTGTATTGAAATGAGCCACCATATCGTTAGATAACACATACAATGGATCATTTGCCAGCATCGCTTCACTAGGTAAGTCTAAAAAGGCAATTACCCTTTCTTTTGAAGTAAGTATGCTTAAATCTAAAGCAGCATTTACATATTTAGTATAATCGTAGTTGTTTACTGCGCCAATTTTTTCTACTGCCGGAGCAATAGCATATCCTTTAGATTTTGTTGCATACAATTTCAACTGTGCTGCTAAAAGATCTTTTTCAGCCGGAAGGTAAAGATTATTGAACATACCATCAGCCATTTGAACAATCGCAGGAGCCATTTGAGCACGTTTTGCAGCATCAGCTTTCACGTAATTATCCAATTGTCTCCCTAAAGTTCTGCCTATGGTTCCAAAAGCAGAAGTTCTGAACAATTGTTGCAAATAATTATCGTGACGCGTTTTTTCGTTTGTTAAAGCATAGTATTTATTGATATTGCTGATAACGTTTCCGTATTTTGCTTTATTTTCTTTCTTATTGGCCCATTTATTAAACTTTTTTTCTTGAGCTGCCAATGATTTAGCAGTTCCGAATTTGGTTAAGGCATCAATCATTCCCTGACGGTTTTTCCAATAATTTGCTGTTCCTGCAAATTTTGAAGCATATACAAGATTCAAAGCATCACTTTGATTCATGTATTTTTTCATTTGATCCATACCTGTTTTGGCGCCTTCAACCCAGGCAGGATAGGCAAACTTCACATTTTGCTCAATGCCGCCCGCTGGCATCCAACGGTTGGTTCTTCCCGGATAACCTAAAATCATAGCAAAATCTCCTTCTTTCACACCACCAATATTCACCGGCAAATAGTGTTTTGGTTGTAACGGAACATTGTTTTGAGAATAATCTGCCGGATTTCCATTGGCATCTGCGTAAATTCTGAACATAGAGAAATCGGCAGTGTGACGCGGCCATTCCCAGTTGTCTGTATCGCCACCAAATTTTCCTAAACTTTCGGGTGGTGCACCTACAAAACGCACGTCTTTATAATCCTGATAAACAAAATAGTAATATTCATTTCCTTGGAAAAAAGGACGCACAGAAACCGTATATTTTCCGCCTTCATTATTTTCTTTTTCAATTAAAGCAGTTTCTTGATTTACCGCTTTTTCTCTTTCAGCTTCTGTCATTTTATCATTTAATTTTGATAAAATACGTTTTGAAACATCATCCATTCGGACAAAGAAACGAACAAATAGACTGGCAGGTTTAATTTCTTCTTTTTTGTTTTGTGCCCAAAAACCGTTCTTTAAAAGGTTATTTTCTGATGTAGATAGCTCTGCAATTGCATTATATCCGCAGTGGTGGTTGGTTAATACCAAGCCTTCTTTTGAAATCACTTCAGCAGTGCAACCTCCGTTGAACTGTACAATAGCGTCTTTCAAACTGTGGTTATTAATACTGTAAATTTCTTCAGCTGTCAGTTGCAAGCCCATTTTTTGCATGTCGCGGTGGTTTAAACGCTCAATGAACATTAAAAACCACATTCCTTCGTCGGCTTTTACGCTTGAAGGAATTAGCATGATACCCACAATAATGGATAAAATAATTTTTTTCATTTTTTTTAATTTATAAATTTAATTGATATCCGATATAAGTCTGTCGAAAGTCGAAATTGTTACACCCAAAGTTGATTTTAACGTCACTTTTGGAAATGCAAATGTAATTCAATTTAAAATCAACTGAAATAGATAAAATCAAAATTGCGTATGGTGATTTTTGTCATCTCATATTATTGTTTTACTGTATATTTTTGGGCAATTAAAGAATTAGAAACATGATGTACGCTTATCAATTACTGTACGAAAAAGTACAAAGATTTGAAGTGCCCGACGCTTCAGGCATCATGTCGTTTCTTTCAGCTTAAAAAGAAACCGAATTATTTCCTGATTGGTCAATCAGCAAATTTACATTTAACATTTCGTGAATTTTTTAAGGCTTATGGTCTTAATTTTATTAAAAAACCAGTTCGTATGGAAGCGAAAAAAAATAATTTGACAAAATCAATAATAAAATTCCGCGGATTCCCTGAATATTTTGATAGCGCTACCTGAAAGTTAGTTTTGGGGGTTACTGCTTTTTAATTACTTAAAGCAACCTTTTTTAAATTTTATCCTAATTATTTAATAATTACAGATGCTCTTATTATTATAAATTCAAAAATATGATTTAAATTTGTTGAAAATATATTAAAAATGTATTTAAATTAAAAAAAATAATAGTCAATTTATAAATATAACAAAATAAAATAATATGTTAAAATCGATGATAAGATTGCGAATGAGTTCACATGATGCCCATTATGGCGGAAACCTTGTTGATGGCGCAAGAATGCTTCAGTTATTTGGTGATGTTGCCACAGAACTTCTTATTTTAAGAGATGGTGATGAAGGTTTGTTTAAAGCATATGATATGGTTGAGTTTATGGCCCCTGTTTACGCGGGTGACTTTATTGAAGCTGTTGGTGAAATAATTGAAGAAGGAAACTCGAGCAGAAGAATGAAATTTGAAGCCCGCAAGGTAATCGCGCCCCGTCCTGATATTTCAGATTCCGCTTGTGATTTTCTGGAAGAACCTATCATTGTTTGTCGTGCAACCGGAACCTGTGTCACGCCAAAAGCGAGTCAACGTAAATAAATGATGTTATGGAAAAATTAATTATCACAGCCGCAATTTCGGGTGCGGAAGTTACCAAGGAACACAATCCTGCAGTGCCTTACACCATTGAAGAATGTGTTCGCGAAGCAAGTTTGGCTTACCAGGCCGGTGCAAGTATCATTCATTTGCACGTTCGTAAAGATGATGGCACGCCCACACAAGACAAGAACCGTTTTAAAGAAGTAATGGATGCTATCAGGCTAAAATGTCCTGATGCAATTATTCAACCTTCAACCGGAGGCGCAGTTGGGATGAAAAATGATGAAAGGTTACAACCAACTGAACTTAATCCGGAAATGGCAACATTGGATTGCGGTACCTTAAATTTTGGAGGCGATGAAATATTTGAAAACACTGAAAATACCATCAAATATTTTGGAGAACGAATGATTGAAAAAAACATAAAACCCGAGTTGGAGGTTTTCGACAAATCCATGATTGATATGGCCTTGCGTCTTCATCAAAAAGGATTTATAAAATCTCCGATGCATTTTGATTTTGTAATGGGTGTTAACGGAGGTATTTC
>DATIRG010000367.1:0-3403 GCA_035470005.1 Lutibacter sp.
ATGGCGGCCCTGAAAACGGATTGGTTATCAATAATGTAACCGTTAATGAAGATGCAGGCAATGCCACATTCAACGTAACACTTACAGGAAATGTGCAAGGCGGATTTACGGTTGCTTATACCACCGCGAACGAAAGTGCCATCACTCCGGGTGATTATACCAATACCAATGGAATATTGACTTTTACTGGTAACAATGGAGAAACCCATAATGTGGTTGTTCCAATCATCGATGACAATCTTATAGAACCTACAGAAAACTTCTTTGTGAATCTGAGCAATTTAAACACTTTGCTTATTGGTATCAACGACAATCAAGGCATTGGAACTATTATTGACAATGATGGAGGTCCTCAAAACGGATTGGTAATCAACGATGTTTCAGTGAATGAAAGTGATGGAAATGCCACATTCATTGTAACACTTACAGGAAATGTGCAAGGCGGATTTACGGTTGCTTATGCCACCGCGAACGAAAGTGCCATCACTCCGGGTGATTATACCAATACCAATGGAGTATTGACTTTTACTGGTAACAATGGAGAAACCCATAATATAATTGTTCCAATCATTGATGACAATCTAATTGAGCCTTCAGAAAACTTCTTTGTAAATTTAAGTGAATTGAGTACTGATCTAATCGGAATCAATGATGATCAAGGGGAAGGAACCATTACTGACAATGATGGAGGAATAGAAAACGGATTGGTCATCAATGATGTAACAATCAATGAAGATAGTGGTAATGCCACATTTATTGTAACACTCACTGGAAATGTTCAAGGCGGATTTGCCGTTAATTATTTGACAGCAAGCGGAAGCGCATTGTCACCGGGTGATTATACAACAACTTCTGGAACATTGACTTTTGTTGGTACAAATGGGGAAACCCAAACTATAGTTGTTCCAATTATCAATGACAATGTGATAGAGCCCACAGAAAACTTCTTTGTAAACTTGAGTGACTTAAGTACAGTGCTTATCGGCATAAATGATGCTCAGGGAGAAGGAATTATCATCGACAATGATTTGAATGTGAATAATGATGCTGCAACCGCAATTGATAGTGACCCAATAACCATTAATATATTGGCAAACGACTCATTTGGACCAGATGATACCATAGTAAGTGTTGTGATAACTTCAAATCCGCAGCACGGTATTGTTACAATTGGTTCAAATAACAATGTTATTTATACAGCGAATAATGGTTATTTCGGATTGGATACTTTTAGTTATACACTCACAATAGCCAACACAGACGGAAGCTTAAATTCAGGAACAGCCACTGTTACTGTTACGGTAAATGTATCTCCAAATGCTGCAGACGATCTGGCTGAAACAGAATCTAATATTCCTTTCGATATTGATATTTTGGCCAATGATACTGATGCAGATGGAACAATTGATCAAACTTCAGTAACAATAATTGAAGAACCTGAAAATGGAACAGTTGTCATAAATACGGATGGAACCGTTACATACACTCCAGATGAGGACTTTATCGGCGATGATATGTTTACATATCAAGTTTGTGATAATGATGGCTTATGTGACACTGCAACGGTAAGTGTTGTTGTTGCAGGTGTTTTAGCGGCAGAACTTATTATTCCTGAAGGATTTTCACCAAACGATGATGGAATTCACGATGAATTTGATGTGGAAGGACTTTCCAATTTATATCCAGATTTCAAAATGGTCATCTACAATAGATGGGGAATTATAGTCTATGATTATACACATAACGGAAATCCGTTAACTGAGCCTATTTGGTGGGATGGATATTCAAGAGGAAGAATGACATTGGGTAATGGTCCGGCTCCGGTAGGAACTTATTTCTATACACTGTACTTTAACAAAGACGGTGCTAAACCTAGGTCAGGATATTTATACTTAAACAGATAAATTAAAGGGAAGTTTTGATAACACTTAAATAACAAGTTTATGAAAAGAGTCACAATAATATTAGGTACACTCGCTATATTGTCTATAAACTTTATTTATAGTCAACAAGACCCGCAATACACACAATATATGTATAATATGCATATAGTGAATCCTGCATATGCCGGTTCTGAGGGAACATTAAATATAGGATTGTTGCATCGCACACAATGGGTTGGATTAGACGGAGCGCCTAAAACAACTGTTGCAGCCATAAATGCTCCCATCAAAAAAAATATAGGATTGGGGTTGTCGGTTTTTGCCGATGAAATTGGACCCGTAAAGGAACAAAACGCATTTGTTGATGTTTCCTACACCATTCAAACATCAGATTATGGAAATCTTGCATTTGGATTAAAAGGAGGTTTTACATTTTTGGATGCACAATTAAGTACCCTGGATTTGGGAGATGATATTCCGGATGATGTTTTTAATAATGATATAAACGATTCCTATGCCAATTTTGGGGCAGGAGCCTTTTATTATACCGATCATTTTTATGCAGGATTGTCTATGCCAAATATGCTAAATCAATTTCACCTTAACAGAAAAGGCGGCGTTATCAGTTCGGCATCAGAAAAGATGCACTACTATTTAACCAGTGGCTATGTTTTTGAAATGAATGACAATTTGAAACTAAAGCCATCGGTATTGTTAAAAGGAGTAGAAGGGGCGCCACTTTCAATAGATTTGGCCGGTAACGTTTTGATTAACAATAAATTTGAGTTGGGCGTATCCTGGAGAATTGACGATTCTTTAAATGCGTTAATGAATGTTGAAGTTGCCAATGGATTTAGAATAGGTTACGCTTATGATTATACACTTTCAAATTTGGGTGATTTTAATTCAGGATCACACGAAGTTATTTTATTGATAACCATCAGCAATTCCAGAAATGGATTATCGCCTAGATTTTTCTAACTGATAAAAATTTAAAATGATGAAAAAAATAGCCTTAATAATTTTATTGTTTAGCTTTTTTACAAGCAAAGCACAAATAGAAGCGCCGCGTTATTTTATAAAAAATATTGAGGCCAACAATGCTTTATCAAATTTTGGCGCAGCATTTTATGGCGAAGACAAACTTGTGTTTGCCGCTCCAACCAAAAGAAATTACATCATCAGCAATGTATGGAAAGGAAATAATCAGCCATATTTAGACCTTTATGTTGGCACTATTGCTGAAGAAGGCGGACTTAAAGACGTTCAAAAATTTTCAGATGTTGTTAATACAAAATTTCACGAAGCCGATGTTGCTTTTTCCAAAGATAAAAAAGCGGTATATTTTACGCGCAGCAATTATTTCGAAGGAAAATACGGAAAAGATTCATTGGGTATCAACAGATTAAAAATGTTTAAAGCCGTTCAAGATGCTGCTGGAAATTGGTCCGAAATCATCAATATGCCATTCAACAATGATAATTATTCTGTTGGCCATCCAACCTTAAGCGAAGACCAAA
>DATIRG010000368.1:0-4381 GCA_035470005.1 Lutibacter sp.
TTTTCGGGATCAATGTTGGGCACGAACTTGGTCATCGAACGAACAGATTTGAACAATTTTTGGGTGAAATATTACTGCTTACTTCCTTGGAAACCCATTTTTTGCCTTATCACAACAGTGGCCATCATCACAATGTGGCAACGCCTAAAGATCCGGCAACAGCAAGAAAAGGCGAAATTGTTTTTTTATTTTGGTTTCGTTCCCAAATGGGAAGTTATTTTCAGGCCTGGAAAATAGAAAGTGACCGGTTGCGCAAAAAAGGGAAAACGGTGATTTCATTTTCAAACAAAATGCTTGTTTACACTTTTACTCAAATTATATTGTTAACCGCTGTCTATTACTTTTTCAGTCTGCAAACTATGTTTTATTTTCTTGCAGCTGCCCTTATTGGCATCTTGCTGCTGGAAACGGTAAACTATATTGAACATTATGGCTTACTGAGAAAAATAAAGGAAAATGGCAATTATGAAAGGGTGCAGCCCCACCATTCGTGGAATTCAAACCATATTTTGGGACGTACGATGTTGTTTGAATTGTCGCGCCACTCCGATCACCATTTCAAAGCCAGCAAACATTATCAATTATTGGATTCCACGCCCAACAGTCCGCAAATGCTTACCGGTTACCCGGGAATGATGTTGTTGGCCTTGTTTCCGCCATTATGGTTTAACGTGATGCATAAGCAATTGGACTTTTTTAACAAGCAGCAACCTTAAAATTCATTGCTTTTCGCGTTTCCTCTTAAACAGCTTGGGGGTTTAAATTCATTCAAAACGTTTTATTAAATAATCTATAAATCGTTTTTATTTCATTAAATTATTGCCTAATTTTAGAGGTTAATAGCTGTTTTTTAGAACAATTCTAAAAAACAAATGCCATTTCAGTGCTTACTGCAACTAATAAGTATCCTATTATGACAGAACAGAATAAAATAAGAGATGGACTTATTCTTGAGTTGCAAAAATTGCAGCAGAAGCAATATTTATTAGAATCCTTATATAATAAAAATATTACCCAACGAAAACTGGAACAAGAGGAGCTAAAAAAAAGCGAAAAAAGGTATGCTGATTTACTAATCAATCTTGATGTTGGTGTGGTTATTCACGCTCCGGATACTTCAATTGTAATGAATAATTCCAAAGCATCTGAATTATTGGGTTTAAGCGAAGATCAAATGAAAGGAAAAACAACAATTGATCCAAACTGGAACTTTATCAATGAAAATTATATTCCATTACCGATTGAAGAATACCCGGTAAATAAAATTGCAAGCAGCCGAAAATTAATTAAAGATTTTATTTTAGGTGTTAAAAAACCCGCTACCGGTAATATTGTTTGGGTTTCTGTTAACGGATTTCCAGTACTAAACAACAAGGGTGAAATATCCGAAATAGTCATAAGTTTTATTGATATCACCTGTCGAAAACAGTCAGAACAATCCCTTCGCGCATCAAAAGATTATCTTTATAAAATTATTAATTCAGTAGCATCGCCTATCTTCGTTAAAGACGATACACATAGATTTTGTTTGGTTAATGATTCGCTGTGCTCATTTCTGAACCTAAAAAGAGAAGAACTTATAGGCAAAACCGGTTACGAACATTTTCCGGAAGCGCAATATGAGGTATTTATTGCCAAAGACAATGAAGTTTTTAATACAGGAAAAGAAAACATTAACGAGGAATTCGTTACGGATGGGCAAGGAAAAATTAAGACTATTGTCACCCACAAAACCCTATATGCAGACAAAGAAGGCAACAAATTTTTGGTTGGCGTTATCAATGACATTACAGAACTCAAACAGGCGGAAATAATGTTGAAGGATGAGAAGGAACTGTTAAGAACCATTCTCGAAATGGTTAAAAATCCAATATTCCTTAAAGATAACGACCATCGGATTACTTTTGCCAATAGTGCATTTTTCGATTTGTTTGGAATGGATGAAAATAGTGTGATAGGTAAAACCCTGGCTGAAAACGTTCCTAAAAATGAAAGGGAACATTTTCTCAAAATTGACAGAACTGTTCTTGATACAGGAATTCCAAGCCAAATAGAAGAAGAGCTCACGGTGGATGGAAAATTACATACCATCATTACAAGCAAAACGCGTTTTATAAATAAATCTAAGGGGAAATTCTTGGTGGGCTCCATTTACGACATCACCGAACGCAAGCTGGCTGAAGAAGCGCTTAGAAAGAGTGAGGAAAAACTGATCAGCTTTTTTGAAGATGATATTTCTGCTGCATTTTTAAGTACACCCAACAATAAAATAATATTTTGCAATAAAACATTTGTTGAATTATTCGGTTTTACATCTAAAGAAGAAGCGATGGAATATCCGGTCGATAAACTTTACCTCAATTCATCAACCCGCGAAAACTATATAGCGCTGCTGAAGAAAAACAGAAAAGTTGAAAACTTTGAGTGTGAATTCCTGACAAAAGATAACAGAATTATTAATGGACTCATTAACTCAGTTGGTGAGTTTGACCAAGCCGGTGAACTTATTCAATTAAAAGGATACATCATTGATGTTACAGAAATAAAAATTGCCGAAGAAAGTTTGAAAAAACTTTCACAAGCCGTTGAACAAAGTCCGGTTTCCATTGTTTTAACAGACACCAAGGGAAATATTGAATATGCCAATCCAAAAACGCTAGAAATCACCGGTTATGAATTAGAAGAATTAATTGGCAAAAAACCAAAAATATTTAGTTCAGGTGAAAAACCAAAAAGTGACTATCAAGAACTATGGAAAACTATTTTATCCGGCAAAGAGTGGCGCGGTGAATTTCACAATAGGAAGAAAAATGGAAATCTTTTTTGGGAACTTGCATCAATCTCCCCAATCTTGAATGAAAAAGGTGAAATCACAAATTATCTTGCCGTTAAAGAAGATATCACACAACACAAACAAATATTAAATGAATTGGTTGTTGCAAAAGAGCACGCAGAAGAAAGTGACCGATTAAAATCGGCTTTTCTGGCCAATATGAGTCACGAAATACGCACGCCAATGAACGGTATTTTAGGCTTTGCCGGTTTATTGAAAGAGCCAGGGCTTACCGGAGAACAGCAACAAAAATATATTAAAATTATTGAGAAAAGCGGAGACAGAATGCTTAATATCATTAACGACATCGTGGATATTTCAAAAATAGAATCGGGGTTGATGGAAGTTTATATCAAAGAAACAAATATAAACGAACAAGTAGAAAACATTTATAACTTTTTTAAACCAGAGGCCGATGCAAAAGGAATTCTGTTTTCAGTTAAAAAATCCTTCCCCGAAAAAGAGGCTATTATTAAAACCGACTCAGAAAAAATAGATGCCATTCTTAGCAATCTGATAAAAAACGCCATTAAATTTACCAATCAGGGCACCATACAATTTGGAGTTGATTTTGCAAGTTCAGCAACCGGAAAAACTGAACTGGAATTCTTTGTAAAAGACACGGGAATCGGAATTCCAAAAGACCGGCAAAAAGCCATCTTTGAACGTTTTATACAAGCTGATATTTCCGATAAAATGGCAATGCAAGGAGCAGGATTGGGTTTGTCAATCGCCAAAGCCTATGTTGAAATGCTTGGCGGAAAAATTTGGCTTGAAAGTGAAGTGGACGTTGGGTCAACTGTTTATTTTACCATTCCTTGCAACAGGGAAATAGAAGAAAAAATCACGATTCAAAAGGATTCAACATTTGATAAAATTGACAATACTATTCGAAACCTTAAAATATTAATTGCCGATGACGATGAATCATCTGAAATACTACTTTCATTAATTCTTGAAGAATTTAGCTCAGAAATATTTATAGCAAAAAATGGTATTGAAGCCGTCGAAATTTGCCGCATTCACACAGATTTAGATTTAATTCTGATGGATATTCAAATGCCGGAAATGAGTGGTTATGAAGCGACACAACAAATTCGTCAATTTAATAAAGAGGCTATCATTATCGCGCAAACAGCCTATGGATTTTTAGGCGACAGGGAAAAAGCAATAAATGCCGGTTGTAATGATTATATTGCAAAGCCAATTAAAGTTGATGCATTAATAGCATTGATACAAAAATATTTTAATAAATAAAGGGGTAACCAAACTTAATATTTTCAACCAAAATAAAGGCTGAGAATTCCGCTAAAAAAATAGCTGAAATAAGCTTTTTACAAAAAAATATTTAGGCAAGGTATTTGAAGATATTAACTTCTTTTATACTAACTTGTAAATTCAAAACCCCTAAATATGACAAATATCAATAAACCCAATAATGAACTCATATTCGAGTTACAGTTGTTACAACAAAGGCACAATTCCTTAAAAGCCTTATACAGCAAACACCTTCATAAACGCAAAATCTTACAAGAACTATCACGAGAA
>DATIRG010000369.1:0-3658 GCA_035470005.1 Lutibacter sp.
AATCGCCAAACTTAATGGCTCGGTTGGAATGTGTTTTTCTTTACTTTTTAACGCTTCAACCAAGATTCCGTGGATCTCATCAATTAAAGCAGTTTTGTTCATTTTAAATTCCTCCAAAATCGGACCTAGCAAATATCCGTCTGATGCAAAAGCATGACCGCCGCAATTTAAACCTGATTCTATTCTGTATTCAGAAACCCAAAGTCCTTTTTTGGCTAAAAATTTACCTTGAATAATTGCTGATCTGTAGTCGCTAACTTTTAAAATGATTTTCTTTTTTAGGTAATTCTTTTCATTTGGAAAAAAATCATTGAAATTTTCAAAATAACTGTACAATCTTGGATTCATACCAGCAGAAAGTACTACAGATGATTCCAAAGTGCTGTTTGCAAAACCTCTTAATGCAGCGTGTGCGTCATTAAATTCAATTGGCAATAAGTCTTTTTTGCTATAATTGGGTTTGTCCAACTTGGTCATAATATTCACATCAATACTTCCAGGTCTTAGATTGCTTTGAATCCATTTGCTCAAATCTTCTTTAACCGTATTTTGTTGAATGGAATGAATGAAATTTTGTTTTAATTCAGAAAAATCAGGAAGCATTTCCATATATTTTTCAAATTCACTGTTTTTCTGTTCGAAACTCTTTTTAAGATTTTCAAATTTTTGTTTCACAATGATATCTACCGTATTTAAATAAGCGGTAATTCTTTTAGCTCTATAATCCTCTACTTTTGTTGAAATTTCTTGATATGGGATTTTGAATTTTCCTGAATAATATTCATTCATTTTTTCAATGATAATGTCATCAACAACTGAAATTACGGAAGAAATACCATATTTTGCAATTTTAATAGGGGTGTCTATTGTAAAAGCAATCCCCATTACCGGTACGTGAAATGAATGTGGGTTGTTTTTTTGTTGCATACTTTTTGGTCTTAAATTATTTTTTACAAATAATTATTATTTTTGGATACAAATGTAGGCAACTACAAGTTATTAACTGTTAAATGTTTTGTAAATAGTGTTTATTTTTGGACTTATTTGGCAATATAGTATTGGTTTATCACGCAAATTTTCCAATAATAAATAGAATTTTATTTTTAGTACGTAATATTTTCAAAAAATAACTAAAAAAGCCGACTCATATTTAATGAGCCGGCTTAAATTTTAATCGGTTTTGTTGCAGCTAGTTTCCTGAAACACTTCCTCCTGATGAGGTTTCTTTAGCAACAGTTTCAGGGCTACCTTTATAATCAATATCAGCGCCGCTGCTGGCTTTCGCCGTTAATTTACCAGTTACGTTCACATCAATATTGGCGCCGCTGCTTGCCTCCGTTTTTGCATCTACAGTTTTAAGTTCTTGCGCATTTATGGTACTTCCGCTGCTTGAATTTGCAGTGAATGTATTGCATTTCCCATAAATCTTGATGCTGGATCCGCTTGACGATTCGCTTTTAATATTGTTGGCGTTGGCGCGAATTTTAATGGTGCTTCCGCTGCTTGAATCAAGTTCTAACGATGCAGTCTGTATTGTGTTTTCCGAATTTACATATGCACCGCTCGACGCTTTTATTTTTGAAATAGTTTCGGTTGTCAAATAAACATTTCGTGCTTTTGCCTGAATCACATTTTTTTCAAAATAAATGTTCAGCTCATTATTTTTTACTTCCGTAATCAATAAATTTAGTACATTTTCATCTGCTTCAACGTTTAAAGTTGTTGGTTTTCCCTGCGTTATAAATAAATTAATTCCTTGTTGTACGTTAATTATTTCAAAATCGGATCTAATTTCGCGGTCTTCAGATACAACGTTTTTGTTTCCTTTTACGCCAACGACTCCGTCAAAAATACAAGAGCTTGCAGTGAAAAGCAGTGCCAGATAAATGGAGATTAAAATGGTAATTCTTACTAAAGTTTTCATCTGTTTAAATTTTATTTTTTAGCGGTAACAGCTGCAGTTCGCTATTAATTATTTTTTTTTCTATCAAAATTCTTAATGCTCGTTTCATCGTTTTGGTTATTTTATGTCAAAAGTATTTTAAAATGATTTTATGTGCTACTTTTTTAAGTTGACTTGTTGAATTTTAGGGCTGAATTGTAATTATCCAATTTTAACGCCTTTCTCGTCAATCTTAACTTTTGCATCTTTTTCACCGTCATTCACTTTAATTTCAACACCATTTTCATCAATATTTAAGTTGAAGTTTTCGTTGTTATTTTTAAAATCGTCCCCATATATACTTGGATCACAGTCTAAACATTCCAACCCATTTTCAGTCATTTTGTAATAATGTTTAGGCATATCGCCATCATAAATATTTTGAACATTGTCCACATCATTTAAATAGGTTTGTGTTGAACCGTCTAAATAAACAACCGAATTAACCGGTAAATAAATCGTAACATCAATTAACTGATCCTTGAATTTATTTTTTAAATCTGATAAAAAGTAACCGTTTAGTAACAAATTTTTCTCGGTTAAATTAAATTTGTATTCAATTGATTCAGCATCATTATTTGCGGTTAAACGATTTTTTCCGTCAGATTCCTTTCTGATTTTTACAAAAGCTGTCGCTTTATCAGTCGATTTTATGTCAACGTTAACTCTGGTTACATATAATTTTTCCACATCGTTGTCAAATACCGTTTCGAAATCGTGACTTCTTCGTAATTCTTTTTCAATTGACAAGTTGTCATTTCCAACCATTTTAATGGCCAATGTATCAAGAGCTGCTATTGGCAATTCCTCTGTTTGATTGTGAACACCGTCATATGCAGTTTGTGTTGCAAAATTAATTCCGGCAAAACTTAAACCGAGTATAGCTATAATCCAAACACCTAACAATGATAGTTTTGTTGTTGTGCTAAATGATTTAACATTGCTTGACAGGATTTTTAAACCAAGCATAAACAATACAACAAATGGAATTGCAATGGCGATGAAACCAAAAACCACCAATAACCACATTGGTAAAATGGAATCAAAAAAGAATGGCGGATATTCCATAAAATCTCCTTCAAATCCTAAGATTTCTATACTGCCCACAGAAAATGCACCGATTATTAAGGCAATTAATGTGATTGCAGCGATAAAGATCAAAAAAGCGCCAATTAATTTTCCAAATACTTTGAGTACAGCCAAAATAATTTTACCAATAGTGTCAATCACTTCTTGAATGCCAGATCTCGTTTTGTTTTTGAATTCCGAGCTTCTTACGGTATCGCTAACTTCGTTTACACCGCTTTTTACCCTGGAAGAAACATCTTGAAATTCGGCTCTTATTTTTCGTTCAATATTGCTGATATTTACAGGTTCGCCTTTCATTTGTAATTTTTCGGCCGTGGTTTCAGCTTGCGGAATTAAAATCCACAATAAAATGTAAATTAAAAATCCCGTTCCGAAAAAGATTAATAATACCAGCCACAACAAGCGCATCCAGATAACGTCCATTCCAAAGTAATGCGCCAATCCCGAGCAAACTCCGCCTAAAAATTTATCGTCGCTGTCTCTGAACAACTTTTTTGATGAAGTGCTTGCGCTGTATTTTGGTTCATCAACAAAAAGTTCTTCATCTACCGAATAATCTTCCGGTCTTCCCATTATCTTGGTGATTGCATCAATGTCGCTGTCGTTTATTACCATACGTTCATTGGT